>NZ_JAUBQE010000144.1:0-1459 GCF_036701115.1 Microcoleus sp. Pol1C5
GGTTTGATGTCGCTGATTTGATTGTTGTCGAGGGAGAGCCAATCCAGGTGAGTCAAAGATGCTAGCGGTTTGATGTCACGGATTTGATTTTTGTCGAGCTTTAGTTTCGTGAGACTCGAAAGTTGTCGATCAGCCGCTTCGCACTCAGTAGTTCCCGCCTTCTTCAACAACACCTCAACAGTATGTTTAGTTTCAGCACTCAAAGAAGCCTTTTTGCGACACCAATTAGCAAATGTCCGTTCGCTACCGCTCCGTTGTTTCTGCACGAGCCATGAGAAAGATTCATTTCCACTAATTTGCGACTTACCAAATATTGCCAGTAACAGAATGCTGGCCAATCCTATCGAAGTCAATCTCATTAATTGGGGCTGATTCATTAGCATCTCCTAAAATGTGTAGATGTCAAAAGTAAAGATATCGCCAACACTTTAGCTGACTTTAGCCCGACGTTCTTGAAACCGTGGTACAAACCATTGGCAATGACAGAGAGTGTTTGGTTCAGGGCTTTTATCTTAAATAGCTTATGGTGTAAGCTGTTCCAACATGAGTTCAGTATACCCATTTTTTCCACTCCAAATTACACCACTCAAGATTTGAGAGAGATTGTTTGGTTCAGGGCTTTTATCCTAAATAGCTTATGGTGTAAGCTGTTCCAACATGAGTTCAGTATACCCATTTTTTCCACTCCCAATTACACCATTCAAGATTTGAGAGAGATTGTTTGGTTCAGGGCTTTTATCCTAAATAGCTTATGGTGTAAGCTGGTCCAACATGAGTTCAGTATACCCATTTTTTCCACTCCAAATTACACCACTTAAGATTTGAGAGAGATTGTTTGGTTCATGGCTTTTATCTTAAATAGCTTATGGTGTAAGCTGAATAAAACACGCTTGGCTAGGGCGGATTAGTGTCCCGGTTTTTTGGGTTTTTTCAAGACGAAAGCTAACAGAAACTCAAGTCTAAATAGCGTGATAACTATTCTTCCAGTTATTTATCACGTTTGAGCTAGAGCTTGAGGCTGTAAAGCCTTAGTAGCAAGAGTTTCACCGCATTCTTTTGCTTACATTCTAATAAACAAAACGCAAACAGGCTCGATACCACCAACATGAAAACAAGGATTAATAAAATCATAGGGAATAACCTGTGTGGATTTTTTATATATTTCCCCGTCTAGGACTTGAAATTGCAGAGGGTATGTCAGGTTATGTTGCTATCCTGAACCAGCCTGCGGGTGTCGGAGGTTAGGTATTGAAAAATCGAATTTTGGATACTGTCACCCTGATATTAGTTTTCGGTTCCCTGTGGCTAGCTGTGATCGACCCCAGTACACGATCAGCATTTGGCAACCTAAAGCCAGAGCTCACCCGCAACCGGAAGCGCAGGGAGCTTGCGACCAAAGACTGTAGGTTGTCGGTGTGCAGCGACTTGTTAGCCCGTTGTTGACGGCTCTTAGCGTGAT
>NZ_JAUBQE010000145.1:0-1434 GCF_036701115.1 Microcoleus sp. Pol1C5
CGGTGCGACCGTTGCCGTTGCTAAATAAACGTTCTGGAGTTGAGACACATAAGGCTTTAAGGCTTACTTAGTCTAAACTCCAGGAAGTTATCATGTCCGCCTAATCACTGTCCCACTAGCGCTAAGGATTTTGGCATCGATCGCTTAGAAACCGCAGAGATGGATAGTAGCTTCACCAGATCGGAATCTGCACTCGTTGAACCAGGAAATGTGCCCGATCGAATCGCTTCCCATAACGCGATCGTTGCGGGTTATGGTTCAGTGGCTAATTCTTGTTCTAGAACCTGACAACAGCGATCGTACTGCTTCAAAGCAGCCGTGCACACTGAAGCAACAAAATTTTACCAATTCACGATTAATTCACGCTAATGTGGACGATGCATAGACGATGCCTTGTTAGGGTCTACACATCACTGGATTAACAAGAAACAAGGACGGAAAAGATCATCATGAAATACGTACTGAAAAAAATCTTCGAAAATAAGCAAACCTACTCCAATTTGCCCTTCTTCCAATATATGCGCGACTCCAGTTTGACTGAAGAAGAGAGGCTTGGTTTCTACCCTTGCATGGCGCACTTCATTCTGAGCTTTGGCGACATCAATAAGTATATGCTGCGAGAGGAACCCACAACCAATATATACCAACAGCAAGTAAATATCCATACCTATGAGGACGATCATCATTGGCCTTGGTATCTTGAAGATTTCACTAAGCTCGGTTTCGATCATCTGTGTAGCCCAACATCATGGATGCGTTTTCTCTGGAGCGATGAAACACGCCAAAATCGCATCCTGACCTACCGACTTGCTGCTCTCATTTCAGGGGCAAGTGCAGTAGAACGTATTGCCATTATTGAGGCAATTGAGGAGACCGGAAATGTGCTCTTCAGTACCATGCTTAATTTAGCGAAGGCAATTGAAACCAGACGCGGGATCGAACTGCGTTACTGTGGAGAATTTCACTTCGGTCTAGAGTCTGGACATTCGGTGGGCAGCGATCACGTTGAGATGGCTAAAATTCTTTTGGATGAGTCAACCCAAGCGCGTTGCCTCTCTCTCGTTGATGAAGTTTTCGCATTATTTGAATCCTGGACACACGAACTTCTTTACTATGCAAAAAAACATTCGTTACTCGTTGGTAATCCTAGTATCAGGGCTTCAGATTTCTCGATCGTGGTCTAAGGAGTCTGTGACAATTGCGATCGCCCTGCCATAAAATTTACTGAGGGAGTGGCGATCGCCCCTTCCAACAAAATTTCTGAAGGGCGATCGACATCACAGAGAGTTCGCCAGTTATCAAGAACGTCAACGGTCGCACCGCATCAGTCTCATCGTTGAGCCTTATAGCTTGCTCGCGGTGCGACCGTTGCCGTTGCTAAATAAACGTTCTGGAGTTGAGACACATAAGGCTTTAAGGCTTACTTAGTCTAAA
>NZ_JAUBQE010000025.1:0-107803 GCF_036701115.1 Microcoleus sp. Pol1C5
ACGATCTGTTCGATCGCCCTATCCCCTAAGCCTTGCTGTATAAACCTTTTAGCTAATTATTCAGCAAGCCCTAATTAAGTTTGACAGCAAGGATGCTAATACTACTTCGCCGGATATTGCTTGCGATGCTTTGATTACTGTGGTAAAGTCAAGCATTGATGAGCTGCTGCTGCCTGTGGATGTTGGCGGAAGGGATGTGGTTATGGCAGAAAGGTTTGTACCTGTTGATGTTTGTCTCAGCCATAGCTGAGGGTAGCGTTTTTCTAAGTCTTTAACTTTGGCTGCTGCACCCCAGCGGAGATAAGAATAGCGGGCATTTTGCAGGTAGGTATTGGCAATCAATGTCTTATTTTTAGATAAGTAAAATTTGGCAGCTAGTTCGTAGGAGAGGGCTTCTTCGTTGATGTATTCGTTTTCTCCAGCGGTGGCAATCGCACGATCGTACCAGTCCATTGCTTCAAAGTTTTCCCCTTTAATGCGGCACAATTCTGCTTCTATTAGTTCTACTTTCTGCAAGTAATTCATCGGTGCGTGAGTTGCCAATACTTTCAGTTTATCCAGATTGACGGCTACTTCTTCTAAAATTTGTTCGCGATCGCTCTGGCTGACATCAAAGTAAACTGCAAGTCGCACCAGAGAATCATAGAAATAAAAGAGGGGCGCAACAAGCGAACCAACCACTCCAGCTAAATATGGCGCTGCTAAGTCAGCATATTTTACAGCTTCAGCAAATTCTCCAAAGAGATAACAGAGAAGCGTTTTTTGCAAGTAAATAATAAAAACTGCACTACGATTGTTTTTTTGCAGCATCATAGGCAACTGCGTGTCTTCATTATATGCTTCCCCCATTAGCTTGCAAGGATTCTCCGAGCGATCGATTAAATTGAGAACTACCTGCCGGATTACTTCATTGCCGGTCAAATCAAATTCTTGCTTGAGTTGGCGTATTATGCCATGGTAGGCAGCTATTTCTCTTTCCAATTCTGTGAGTTCTTTGCCAACAAAATAGCTATGCCAGCAGTACACACTGGCATTGTGGCAGGCATTTCCTATGTCTCCGGTTTCCAAACCGATTGCCCAACCATCATGCGACAGCTTTAAAGTTTTCCTAACCGATTCTTTGTAATGTTTGACAAAAGCATTAACGCAGTGAAGCGTGTGTGCTTTAACTGTGCCGGCGTTAATTCGCTCCAGCAAATTTAAAGCCAGTTCGCCAAATCGATAGCCAGATTCTATGTCGTTGAAAATCGCGCTAAAAAGCATTCCACAACGGGCATAAGCGGGCAAAGAATCAGGATTATTGCCATATTCCAGGGATAAATTTACCAGTTTAAAAATCAATAAAGGCTGGAGTTTGGGGAAGGAAAAATAGGCAACATCAAGAGTGCTGGATATCACCTGCATGGCTGCTAATTTGTCCGGGGCTGTCATCAGTGGTAAATCGATTAAATCTTCGATTTCTCTGCCTGTTAGCGCTGCCTGAGTTGCTTGCAGCGCCGCCTCAATATCTGTCGTATTGGGCTGTTTGGGAAAATGTATATCTAACAGTTCTAGCACTGATAAAGCTGTGTCTAATGCTTGCTGGAACTGGCTTTGGGCTAACTGAGAGCGAATTTTTACTTGATAGACTTTTACTTTATCGAGCACTGTTTTGGCTTGTTGCAGCACGGAAGTTGCTAATTCCTCCATCTGCTCGAAATCGGTACTGATGTAAGCGGCTTCTGCTGCTTCTTCGTAGAGATTCAGCGTTAAGTCGTATTGGGTTTGCCAACTGTCTGCACTTAATAATTTCCTGCCCGCCACGAAGTAATCTAGTGCTGATTTATAAGCAGCGGAAACTTTGGCTTTTTTGCCTGCTAAAAGGTTGAGCGCTGCCAGTTCATTGCGCTGTGGCTGCGTGGCAATTAATTCGCTGCCAAAGTTGAGGTGATTGACGATATCAAATATTTTCTGTTGTCGCTGTTCCGGCGCAGTATTTTCCAACAAAAGTTGTCCGACTCGATAGTGGACAACTTGCTTTTCTGGTTCGGGAATTAGAGAATAGGCGGCTTGCTGGACGCGATCGTGCAAAAATTTGTAATAAACAGTTAAATCTTCTGAACTTTGCTCTAATTCTAGAAATCTGTAATCATTCCCCACGGGAATAATTAAATTTTGCCTAACTGCTTCCAAAAGTTTCTCGTTAGTTGCTTTTACTGAATTTTCACTAACAATCGCCAACATTTTTACGTCAAATTGGTTGCCAATGCAAGCAGCAAATATTAAAATTTGCTGTGTTGCCTGGGACAGTTTTTGAATTTTTCCTGCCATCAGTTCGACTACATTGTCAGTAATTCCCTTGGCTTGAATTTGCTCTAAATCCCACTGCCAGTCTCCCTTTGCCCCCTCAATCTTCGGAGAGGTGGGTCCAAATTTCAACAGTTTCTCAGCATAAAGTGATTTGAGAAACTCGTTAATAAAAAAGGGATTGCCTTGAGTTTTTTGCAGGACTAACTCTGCTAAGGGCAGGGCTTTTTCGAGATGGCATTTAAGAGTATCTGCAATTAAATAATAATTGACATAATTTAACTTTAAAGGTAAGAGGGAAATTGAATTAATTACGCATCCAGTTTTCTGAATCTCATTAATTGTTAACATCAGCGGATGGGCGGCAGTGACTTCATTATCCCGATAAGCACCAATCAGAAACAGATATTGCATATCTGGGTCGGTGATTATCAATTGAAGCATCTGCAAACTTGCGGAGTCTGCCCACTGCAAATCGTCGAGAAACATGACTAAGGGATGTTCAGGCTTGCAAAATACGCGGATGAAGTTATGCAATACTAAATTAAACCGATTTTGGGATTCAGCGGAAGGAAGTTCGGATAATTCTGGCTGCTTGCCCACTATTAATTCTAATTCGGGAATTACATCAATAACGACTTGAGCGTTAACTCCAACTGCTGTTAATATTTTTTCGCGCCACTGTTGGAGTTTGACTTCTGTTTCTGCGAGCAATTGCTGCACTAATTCTTGAAAAGCTTTAATGACGGCGCTGTAAGGAATATTTCGCTGAAACTGGTCAAATTTCCCGGCGATGAAATAACCTTTTTTTCGGGTAATGGGTTTGTAAATTTCTTGTACTAATGCTGATTTGCCAATGCCGGAATATCCGAATACTAACATCATTTCGGAATGTGGTCGGCTGTTGGGGGATGGCTGAGTGTCTGAGGTTAGACTTTCTGCTTCTTCCTGCAAGCTACCTGCAACTCGCTCAAATGCCGCCAGCAGGCTTTCTATTTCTGTTTCTCGGCCGTAAAGTTTTTGAGAAATTTGAAACTTATCTGAAATATCGTGCTGACCAATAGGAAAGTCTTCTATCTTGCCTTGATTTTGCAGTTGAGTGAGACATAACTCTAAATCTGCTTGAATTCCCCAAGCGCTTCGATATCGCTCTTCTGCGGTTTTTGCTAACAGTTTCATTACGATATCTGAAACAGGTTTAGGAATCTCTGGATGGACTTCTTGGGGCGGAAGGGGTTGTTTAGCGATGTGACAGTGTACTAATTCGATCGCGTCATTACCTTCAAAAGGCAGTTGATTGGTTAGCAGTTCGTAAAAAGTTGCACCTAGGGAATAAAAATCAGCGCGGTAATCGATGCCGCGATTCATTCTTCCGGTTTGTTCGGGTGCTATATAAGCTAAAGTTCCCTCTAAAACGTTGGGACTTATTAGGGTAGGATTTTCTATAGACAAGACTGTCGAAATGCCGAAGTCAATAATTTTGACTTCCCCGGTTTTGGGGTTGATAATTATATTAGATGGGTTAATGTCTTTGTGGATAATATTAGCGCTGTGAATCTCACCCAACATCTCGACAGTTTTGATAGCGATGGGGAGAAATTCCGCTAAGGTTATCTGACGTTGCTGCCGCCATAAACTTAAAGATTCAGCGCCCTCATCCTCGAAGACGATGGCAAGAGAATTATGATATTTTTCTAAGCTGTAAGCTTTAACAAAGCCTGAGAAATTCAGAGTTTGACTGATTTGGTATTCCTGCTGGTATCTCAGCAGTTGTGCTGGCGTTGGCAATTCTTCTTTCAGCAGCTTGAGGATGATCGGTAGGGGTTCGGCGTAGCCGTCGCGTAGCGAATCGCGATCGCGAATTCCGCGATAAACTAAGGAATTTTCGCTTTCATAGATTTGGGTTAAAATCTGATATCCGGGAATGCCAAGCATAGTTTAAATTGTCCGTTTTGAGCTTTTGCGCTTTCTGTGCAGCAGTTGCAACCCCATCTTGCCATTATTGCTCATATATGAATGCAGTGGGAGATCGATCGCTACCACTGCATAAAAAACGACTGCTTGCAAAATCGGGATGCTTCCTAGTGCGAGAGATTCAAAAGTAGCGAGAGAAGAGCTTTGGATATTTTCGGAGATGTCTATTGTTAAAAAAGTTGATAGGCAATGGATCTTACTCCTGACTTCTGACTCTTGACTCAGGACGAATGCTAGATATACAAATATTTCTGCCTTCTCCCCATGATGTAGGGTGCGCGCTGCACACCTTACACCTGTGGAATCACCTATAACCTAATGATGGCAACTTAATTTCAACTACAAATACTTCTGCAAGAGCAAACCCATTTTCTCCTTAGTTGCGGCAGGCACTTGATCCAGCCGAGTCAGAATTGCATATTTCAAAGCTGAATGCGATTCGGAAACGGGGGGATTTTCTGTTAACCTCCGGACTGTTTCTTGAATGGCTTTTTGGGCATTTGCTGCATTGCGGTGCAAGTTGGCAACTACCATTTCTACAGTTACGCTGTCGTGATCTTCGTGCCAGCAGTCGTAGTCTGTGACTAATGCTAAAGTTGCGTAGGCAATTTCTGCTTCTCTGGCTAATTTTGCTTCGGGCAAATTTGTCATTCCGATGACTGTCGCCCCCCAACTGCGGTAAAGGTGGGATTCAGCTTTTGTGGAAAATGCGGGGCCTTCCATGCAGACGTAGGTGCCGCCCCGGTGCAGGGTAACGTCGGGGAGGTTCAAGGATTCGATCGCACTTGCCAATACTTTAGCCAATTCGCCGCAAACCGGATCGCCGAATGTGATGTGACCGACTATTCCTTCGCCAAAAAAGGTAGAAACTCGATTTTTTGTGCGATCTATAAATTGATCGGGCACTACCATATCTAAAGGTTTCGCCTCAGCTTTCAGAGAACCAACCGCCGACGCTGAGATTAAATACTCAACTCCCAAACTCTTCATTGCATAAATATTTGCGCGATACGGCACTTCGGAGGGCAAAAAAGTGTGGTTGCGGCCGTGTCTAGCCAGAAATGCTACTGGCGTACCGTCCAATGTTCCCACAATTGCGGCATCCGATGGCGCTCCAAAAGGTGTATCAATTTTCACCTCTTCAATATCCTTGAGGGCCTCCATTTTATACAAACCGCTGCCGCCGATTATTCCGATTTTTGCTTGTGCCATTTTTACCCTCTGCTTGAGTTTTACCACCGTGATTCTATCGGGCCATCGTTAAGTTGGCGTAAAGATAATTGAAGATTTCGTGACCACAGTCACCCCACATACACTATTTTGTCACCTATGATATGTGATCTGAATCACTAAATAGCTTCACAAAATCTTTAAAAATAAAGGTACATAGTTCTGTTATTTATTTTTAGCGTGTTAAGACCATGACAGTCAGCTCTGCTAATGTCCCCAAAATCTCGATCGAGGCGATCGTCCAGCGTATTTTTGCTTTTCGTCAAATTACCCCCCTTGACAGACGGCTGCTGAAATCAGCCATGCTAGCCCAGAAAGGTCTGAACGAAAAAGACCACTCTCACATCAACCGAGTGTGTCAGGGCATCCGAAACGGATTGATTTTAGTTGTAGAATAAATTTGCAGCACAATCTCTTGCTAACTCAAGAAGCTGTTTTAAAATTTGTGTTTGAGTCTGTATCGGCGGGAAATGAGTTCGGGCGGTGTTTTACTATTTTTAGGTGCGCGAACCCTCGACATGACAAATAATATTATTTACATCTTAAATTATCGCTCAAAATTCAATAGCCAAAAGCCTGTATAAGTCATGCCACTATCATCGGGCTGGACTAACAAAAAATGTAATCCTTTACTTAATTGCTTGCGCTGTTGGTAAATTTGGGCCGCGGCTTTCACCTCGCTATCTTCAAAAGTAGCCACAACCCACCTATCTACTAACCCAGCTTCTAATATCAATCCGTCTGGTTCTCCAGCAATATAATTCAAAGCGAAAGGTTTGGCATCCTGAAGCCATCTAGCCAACCGCATAGACTGGCGTCCGCCGTCAATTACAACTCCCGGTACGGGTACTGTTGAGGCCAAGCCCAAATTCAGCGGTAACAGAAATTCTGGCATTTCCAAAATTGGCAGGGGACGCCCTTGGAAAGCCTCTTCAATGTCGCCGGCGGGTAGGGAAGCAAAACGCCAGCCATCGCCCCAGAGGTTTTCGGGTAAGGGTACGGGCGGCGGCGAGTCGAGGGCGATCGCGCTGTAAGTTTCACCTGTATAATTAGGCATACTCAAATATTCTTTGGCGCGTTGTTGCAGCAGCAATTTCAGACTCGCAGTGCGCCGAGTCGCTTCCACCTTGACACCCAAAACTTTGCCCGCAGCTTCGATTAAGCCCAGAGACTGAGGCCTAAATACTTGAATCAAGTCGGGCAAATTCTGAGTTTGAGTTTGCTGCTGCAACTGCGAAGCTAGCCAATTAGAATTTGCGTCCCCTTGGCGGCAAACAGCGCTAAATTGAAAACTGCCTTCCGAGTCGCAAATTAAGAGTTCCCAGAGTGGTTTACCCGCCTCATTTTGGAGAGGACGGCGGTAAAAATCGGCTTGCCAAATACGCATAAATAATTAAAATTAAAAATATACAACTCGATCATTTTAATATAGTTTGGCGCACTGCGATACAATACCGAACTATGAAAAAAGAACTTCGAGCGATATGTTCTCAGTTCACAGTTGAGTTTTATTTGCATATCTAACACCAGTTAAAAAAAACTGCAACTGTAAGTCAGTGATCCAAACCGTCGTAAGCTGCTACGCATCTAAACTAAATTATATTTTTGGGCGGGCGGGACGCCCACCTCACAAGAATTTACTCGAATTTAATTGTCAAATTTAGATGCGCCTCAGCTTAGTAATCAGTAATTCCCAATTTCCAATTTTAAAATCTAAAATCTAAAATCTAAAATAGAATAACGGCTCGCTTAGCCATCCTCCATTAGCAATTAGCCATGCCCAAATTTATTTAATATGGCGAACCAAATACATATCCAATTCGCCCTTATCTTTAGCATAAATTTTTCCTCTGTATTCGCATTCAAAAAAATCTTTAACTAATTCAAACGTGTCGTGAGAGATATTGATATTTCCAGGTACGCCGGAAGATTCCATCCGAGATGCAGTATTAACTGTATCTCCCCAGACATCATAGGAAAACTTTTTATTGCCAATGACCCCAGCAAGTATTGGGCCTGAATGAATGCCAATGCGGATATCCCAATAAGGGATATTTTGTTGAGCTTTCTGTATTTTTCGCAGAGCCATGAACTGTCGAATTTCTATCGCAGCAAGTACAGCGTCAAAGGCGTGTGTTGGGCGAGGCGTAGGAATTCCCGCCGCGCACATATAGCTGTCGCCAATAGTTTTCAATTTTTCCATAGAGTATTTATCCATCACGCGATCGAAATAAGAAAAACAATAATCTAGTTCGTCAACCAACTCTCGCGGCGTCATTTTTTCAGATAACTGAGTAAAGCCTTTAAAGTCAGTAAATAAAACCGATACGTTATCATAATAAAGTGGTTCCACTTTGCCGTTATTTTTGAGTTCCTCGGCAATTTCAACCGGGAGTACGTTCAACAGTAGCTGATCGGATTTGTGCTTTTCGGCATCGAGATCGGAATAGAGCTTATTTATCTCTTTAAAACGTTCAGCATTGCGGATGGCTGAGGATAGTTGTAAAGCCAAAAGATAGCCAATTCGTAAATCTTCTTGAGTGTAAGCTCTCGACTTGGTTGTTGCAAAATTAATTGTCCCTAAAACCTTACCTTCGCTTTCCAAAGGAAGGATAATTTGCGAAGCGTAGGGGGATAAAATAGCAGTAGCACCCGCTTCTTGAATTAATTGAGGTTGACGTGTTGTGAAAGCCTTGTGAATAGGGCCACCCTCTGGGAGGGATCCAATATCTACAGGAATATGCCGGCCAAATAAGGTCATGCAAGTGTTAGTGCTGTGCAGGCAAACGCTACAGTGTTCAAAGTCGAGTAGCCATTTGGCTTGCTTGCCTAGTACCCGCAAAATCTGGTTGAGATCGAGGGTGCGGTTAATGGCAGTGGCAACTTCGTTGACAGCGGAAATGCGGATGGAAAGCGCTTGAGCTTCTGCTAACAAACGGCGGGCTGTCAACAGAAGTTCTTCTCGATCTTGATCTTCTAGCCGATCGCCCATAATATGGGTATAAAATATAGATTACAAAGCATCTATTTCGAGGGCTATTGCATCAGTATATCGGTTGACAAAGCTAAACAAGTCTGCTGTCGCAATAATCTCAAAGATTTCTGAATCATCAAGTCCTAAATCCCGCAGGTTTTGGTAATCAGTCTCTGTCATTTCCAGGGGTTTTGTAGCAGCCAGCAAGCCAAAGGTAATTACGGCTTTATCACGTTTTGGCAAAGGGCAGTTCGCAAAGTCAGAAACTAAGGTTCGCAATAGTTCTTCGCTCATCCCCAAGGCTGACAATCCGTGCAGGTGAACTTGGAGAGCGTACTCGCTATTATTTGATTGGGAAATAGCGACGCCGACCATTTCTTTAAGCGTGCGGGGTAAGTCTCCTTGCAGGATTGTCCCCCGGAATTTTTTCCAATTTGCTTCTAATATGTCAGGGTTGATTGCCATTGACTTGAACAGGTTGGGGACGATGCCAAACCCCAAGTCTGTCAAGATTTCTTCGTACACTGCTTTGGCTTTAGGATCGGTAAGTTGCTCGTATTCTATAAGTGGAAAGTGTGTCATTGTTGTGTTGAATTTTACGGCTGTTAATTGGGTTTGGAATTTACGTGTTTGTTATGTAACGCCCCTCAAAGGGCGACCTTACGACCTATCTTGGCTTTAGTCGGATTGATAATAAAATGCACCGCTGTCAGCAAACCGCGAATCATGAAAATGAGCTAGCAACAAATCTGATTCTTGAGGCTCGATTAAACCTGTAATTATAGCAGTAACAGGAGCCCATAAAATTCTGTTGCGATCGGGTTCTACGGCTAATTTTAGATTCTCCTAATGGTTGTTGTCAAGTATCGGCAATTCATCTGGCGCGACGGCGTGAAATCTTACCACAACTCTTGAATTAGAAATTGCTGTTCCGTCCGCTAATTTTTAGGCAAAAAACACTGTTCGATCGATCGATCCAGCTCCACAAATGCCCTGAATCTTATGATCCGGCGCGCGCACAGGGGAAAAAACAAAATGCAGTGCGATCGAGTTTATTGCATTAATCAGATGCTCGATCGATAATCCATGCCTCAGACAAGCTAGGCTAACGCCTGCGACTGGAGTTATCATGGGTAAACTGTAAACTTCTATCATTGTCGCTGCATTTGCTATGAACCCTGCCCTGACTCAATTTGGCGCTCAGATGTCCCACCTCACGGGAGTTCGGGCAATTATGAAAGATATTATTGAAACACTCAGAGCCGGCAGCGGGCAGGAGTTTATCAATTTGAGCGCCGGAAATCCGGTGATTTTGCCGGAAGTCGAGCAGTTGTGGCGCGACTGCACAGCGGAACTTTTGGCGAGCCCGGAATACGGCGAGGTGGTTTGTCGCTACGGTTCCAGTCAAGGTTATCAGCCATTTATCAATGCGGTATTGGCGGATTTCAACCAGCGTTACGGACTGAATTTGACCGATCGCAATATCCTAATTACTCCCGGCAGTCAATCGATTTACTTCTACGCAGCCAACGCTTTCGGCGGCTACACTACCAGCAAACAGCTTAAAAATATTGTTTTACCGCTGAGCCCAGACTACACGGGTTACGGCGGCGTTAGCTTGATTCCCGAAGCGGTAGTCGCCTGCAAACCCACCCTCGATATTGATGCAGCCGCCCACAGGTTCAAATACCGCCCGGATTTCAGCCAACTGTCGATCGACCAAAGCACCGGTTGCGTCATTTTTTCTCGTCCCTGCAACCCCACCGGCAACGTTCTCACCGACGACGAAGTTAAGAAAATTGCCGATTTAGCGGCCGCTTTCGACGTGCCGGTGTTCGTTGATTCCGCCTACGGCCCTCCGTTCCCGGCTTTGAATTTTACCGAAATGACGCCGATTTTTGGCGGCAATATCGTGCACTGTATGAGTTTGTCGAAAGCCGGATTGCCGGGAGAAAGAATCGGAATTGCGATCGGCGATGAAAAACTCATTCAAATATTAGAATGTTTTCAGACCAATATGTGCATTCATTCGCCAAGATACGGACAGGCGATCGCAACTCGTGCCATTACGTCCGGTGCTCTTGCCGATATTTCCATCAACGTAATTCGTCCGTACTATCAAAGTAAATTTGCGATCGTAGAAAGCACTCTAGAACAAGCAATGCCGAAAGATTTGCCGTGGTTTTTGCACCGGGGCGAAGGAGCAATTTTTGCGTGGTTGTGGCTGAAAGATTTGCCAATGACTGATTGGGAACTGTATCAAGAGTTGAAGAAAGTGGGTGTAATTGTCGTGCCTGGAAGTTCTTTCTTCCCCGGTTTGCGGGAAGATTGGCAGCACAAACATGAGTGTTTACGCATTAGTTTGACTGCAACAAATGATGAGATTGAAACTGCCATGAAACGGTTGGCTCAAATGGTAGAAAAGCTTTATCAGTCTTGATTTCTTATACCAAACCCGCAGAAATCCACCTCCTTTCTGGTTCGGCGGTGGAAATCGCTCTACAAGTCAAACTCTCCTCCGCCTCCGCATACAAGCGAGATCGAGGGGGTATTTAAGTTTGATTTGATATGATTTCTCAGTCTCGCGTAGGTGGAGTTAGTTTGTGTCGTTTGAGGTCAAAAGCGATTTCAATCGCCGACTACGATCGAGGAGTTTTTCACAATTAAACCACCCGATAAACAAAACTCAGAGTTGCCCAAACATTCACATCCAAAGCCCAATCATCGGTCGATATCCCCACTTTCTGCACCCCCGGAATGCTAGCGGCGTGCAAATCTTCGAGTACCGCCCGCGCCACATTTAAAGGATTCAACAACACTCGAATTGGCAGGGCATCCCTCGTTTGCTGCATTTCGGCTTCTATTGCAGCCAGAGTTTGAGCCAAAGGACTCTCACTAAATATAATCATAATTTCTGCAAGTCCGATCGGTCCAGATACCGCCCACCCGATCGCCCCAGCCGCCGGCACGGTCAAATTCTCCCCAGGAGCGATCGCCCGCGACATTCCCCCCACAGCCTCTTTGCCCTCAGTGCCGAGCACGGACAGCCGTCCCGCGCTGTCCGTGCAAAACACCGCAAAGTAAACCGGGCGAGCGCTGTCGTTATACAATCTGTACCGAACTCGGCTGCCTTCGGGCAAACTTAGTATATGAGCGCTTGCGGATTTCTCACTTTCCCCGCTCAGCGGTTCCAGCCGATAATCACCGCCGCCTCGCACCGGCTCTCGCTGCGCCACAGCCCGCGCTTGCGGTGCGAGAGTTGCCAATTCCGCCCGCACCTTCAGGCGCGAAGAACCCTCATTAACTGTCAGCCGCAGCAACTTCCCCGCCTGCAGCGCTTTCAACTGCGGAGTCAAGCGCTGCACCGCCACCTTGACTGCTTCTCCCCCGTCGCCCTTAGTATCGGGAATCAGCATTTGAGCCAAAGAAAATAAACCGTAACGGCTTTGAGGCAAAGCAGGCTCGTGAGGCGAGACTGTTTCGGCTAAAGTCGTTTCCGGGACTCTGCCGAACCGACAGTCAGCCAATTGCTCGCTGCCTACCGCCGAAACTTGCGGCACAGTCGCAAAGGCGCTGGTAGCGTCTACCCGCTCGATGCGTTCCAAACCCGAGTCCAAAGCTACTGTCAAACCGATGTTTCGCGGCAATACCCGAATTTCTTCCTTCACGAGTTCGCCGACTGTTAGTTGGCCGTCTGTTCGATCGAACCCGTCTACAACTTGGGCTTTAGCAGAGAGGCCCGTGCGTCCCCGCAGCAAAAGCTTCGCGCCCTCGGAGGAATCCACTGCAAACACAGAACCCCCTGACCACTCCAAAACCCCCGGCGACAACCCGCCCAGCCACAACTGCACAGTTTTGCCCCCCTCTTCCACTGCCGTCACAGCGCCGTCAGATGCAGGGGAATTCAAGATTAAATTTGAAAAATTCACCGCCGGCGCGGTTGTTAAATTGTGATTGAGAATTTGCGGTTGCTGCGATAACCCCGCCATTTGCTCGACATTACCCGTCGCGCGGCCGAAACTGACGCTGAAGCTGCTAGCGGGAGTTGCCCACCACAAAGTTTGGGTGAGGGCGTAGGTAAACAAACCTGCGGTAAATCCGTTCCACTCTTGTTCGGCGGCGAGTGCGGAATTCGCGCCCGCGGCAAGTAAGGCGGCGTCCGGACGGAGATTTGGGCGGGAGCCGAGGTCTTGGGCAAACGTTAATTCTGCGAGGCTAGGCTCGCCGATGGTGGGGCGGGGGCGGGACCGAATGCGAAAGTTGCCGTTTTTGGGGAAACCCGGATAGGTGTAGCTGGTGTCGAGGATGGCGATCGCATTTTCTGTCGCGAGCGATCGCATCAACAGCAACAGCGTTTCCTCTAAAATATCGTTTACCGCCCGGTTTGCTAACAACGGCAAAACATCATCCGCCGGCACCAAACTGTTTTGCATTTTTCCGGGAGACTCGCCCAAACTGACTCGGCTACCGCAGCCGCTAAAGTGAAAAACTACCACGTCACCGGGTTTGGCTTGTTGAGTCAAGTGAGTGACAAAAGCCGTCTCGATATTCTCCCTCGTAGCTTTAGCGTCAGTCAAAGTCAAAATGTCCGACGGCACAAACCCAAACCGATATATCAGGAGTTCCCGCTGCAATTCCACATCCGTGACGCAGCCGTGCAGGGGCGAGTCTGGATATTTGTCAACGCCAACCAACAAAGCCAATTTCCTGGCTGTCGGCTGCGCTAAGGCTTGGAGGTAGCGATCGCCCAACGGCAGCCACAGGGCCTCGCTGATTCCGATGGCGGCCAGCACCCGGCCAGCTTGCTGCAAAAATTCCCGCCGCTTGAGTCCCATTTTTAAATAGCTTTGAATTTTAAGTTTTGAATTTTAAGTTAAATTCCCCTCAATAATTTTAGGGGAATTAATTAGATTGTGAGTGTTTAGTATTAAGGGAGTTTTTAAGTTTTAACTTTTGAGCTTTAAGTTAAAAATTTCCCATTTAAAACTCAAAACTCAAAATTAAAAACTATGCAGAATGTCGCCCCCACCAAAGTTCAAGATTTAAATCTCGTAATTGAAAATATTCATTGCCTTGGCTAATTCTGCGGCGACTTCCGGTCTGGAAAACTGCGGCGGCGGCAATTTTCCAGCGCGCAGCATTTCCCGAACTTTGGTTCCAGACAAATGCACCCGTTGTTCGGGAGTGCTGGGACTTGTTTTAGTTGTAGCCATTTGTTCCGTCAGCGTGCAATAGAAAGCGTGCTCGAATTTCATCGGCACAATTCCCAATTCTCCCGGCTCAAATTCATCAAAAATATGTTGGGCATCGTAAGTGCCGTAATAATCGCCAACTCCCGCGTGATCGCGCCCCACGATAAAGTGAGTGCAGCCGTAGTTTTTGCGGATTAAAGCATGAAAAATTGCTTCTCGCGGCCCGGCGTAGCGCATCGCCGCCGGATTAATTGCCAAAATTACGCGATCTTTTGGATAATATTTTTCTAGCAGAATTTCGTAGCAGCGCATCCGCACGTCAGCGGCGATGTCGTCATCCTTAGTCGTCCCGACTAGCGGGTGCAGGAACAAGCCGTCTACTGTTTCTAAGGCGCATTTTTGAATGTATTCGTGTGCCCGGTGGATGGGGTTTCGGGTTTGGAAACCGACTATGGTTTTCCATCCTTTTTCTGTGAACAGCATTCTCGATTTCGCCGGGTCAATTTGGTATTGGGGAAAGCGGACATCTAGTTCGCGTTCCAGCAGCCAAATGTCGCCTGCGAGGTTAACGGGTCCTGATTTGTCTACTACTTGGACGCCCGGGTGTTTGAGGTCGTCGGTGCGGTAGACGTTGAGGGCTTCTTCTTCTTTACTGTAGTGATATTTTTCTGCAAGTTCCAAGAGCCCGACAAATTTGCCCGCCGGCGAGTCGAGGCGCACTAAAGTTCCTGCTTTCAGGGGGGCGGCGACTTCTTCTGTTACCGAGAGGGTGATGGGAACCGACCACGGAAGGCCGTTGGAGAGGCGCATTTGTTTAACGACCGATCGATAATCAGCTTCGTTCATGAACCCTTTGAGGGGACTCAGGGCGCCGATGGCGATCATTTGCAGGTCGGAGATCGATCGATCCGAAAGCTGGACTCGCGGCAAAACTTCTGCTTTGTCGAAAAATTCTTGTCTTTGGTCTAGTGTGGCAATGCGGTGGACCAGGGTGCCGCCGTGAGGGGCAATGCGGTCTGAATGCTGGCTCATGTCGATTTGAATTTGTGGGTTTTAGCTGCCAGAGTACATAGTATCAAGCGGTGGCTGCAATTCTACATTTTTTAATTGTTCTGGACTTGTGCAGAACGCTGCTTTTGTGGCGCTGTAATTCTTTAACTGTAAACTCGCGCGCTCAAACTCTAAACTTTCCCGTCAATCGATTTTAGATTTTAGATTTTAGATTTTAGATTAAAGCATTGACCCCACGGATAAATTCGGGGGCGTGTTTATCGAATACAGGTTTTTTATTTCTCCACGGATGAATCCGGGGGCTTGTATCCTGGATGCTTTCGGTCAAGTCTGGACTTGAAATTCTTCGGGATCTATTCCCCAATTTACCCAGCTAATCGCTTCTTTAGCAGATCGCACTTTTGGCGGCACTCGCAAAGCGTGAAGGTGTCCCGTACTCGGACAAGTCATCTTTAACAAATAAATTGGCTCTATGTCTATATTATTCTTAATTTTCAACAAAGTATATTCTTGCCAAGTATCCAATTCAGTTGCTTGCAATTCTTGACAAATTCTCGGATAGCCGATCGCCTGAATCAAAACTCGCCGCACTTCGGCATTCTGTTCTGTTAACAGCCATGAAGCTTGCCAAGACTGCGACGGAACTTGACCAATTATTTCCGGCAGTCGGACGCCGCGATAAGAGTATACACTGAACTTGTCAGCAAATTCAACCGCTGGTTGACCTTCTGCGTGGAGCAAATATTCGCTATCAAAATGAAGTTGGATCGGGCGATCGCACACAAAGCACTTTTTCTCGAACGGGTAAATCCAGCCGCAGTTTTCCACCAAGGATTTAAAGGCTGAGTATAAAGGGCGATCGTAGTCCAAATTTAACACGCCAATACAAAAATCCACCCAACTTCCGTGACAGGCTGACAGTTCTGAAACTATGCTGTTATTACGATCAGCTTGATCGATCAGGAATCTCTGAAATCTCCCGCCCAACTTCCTTACTAATTTGACGTAAACTTCGTCTTTAACATGAAGGTGCAGTTGATTCATCAGTTGAGTATACAGCGGATTATAGAGTTTGCTGTAAATTTGATTTTCCAGTTCCCTGTCGAGTTGACTTCGTAATATATCGTACAATTCATTATGAATTTTGTTTCTGATTTCGCTGCCCATTCCTAGACCAGAATCGCGTATCCTTAGCCGTTCAACAGCTTGCAAAGCTATGTAAGGGCTGTCACAGAAAATAATTTCCGGTTCAGGACAGCCGATGATGTTGTACGCGGTGTTGATGGCGGCTGTCGCTTGCGGGCGATCGACTGGTTTGATCGAAAGTCCAATTTGTCGCCACTTCTCGCGATAAATCGGAATTAGCGCTATTTGTTTTGGAGTAATTGCGACCATTTGTAGACCTAGATTATTTGATTTGCGGTCAAAAATTTTCGCGATCGCATCCGGTAAAAAATATTATTAAGTTTGCAAAAATAACAGAATTTTCCCTACAAACCTATTTTATTAAAGTTGTCAAATTATTGGTATAAATTAACGATTGTTTGCAACACACCTAAAATCATAGGAACATTATCGACACAATAAACATCAGCATCAATAATTAAATTATTTCCATCTAATTTAAGAAACCGCCAGACAACGCCAGTAGTTACGCAGCCAAATACGGCAGGTATGGAATTGTGTTCGCGTTCGTTAAATAGCTGAGCCGCTACCATTTGTGCTGCACACTGTGGCAGACAAGATTCTATTTTTGGGCCTTTCGTTTCTCTCAATGCAAAAACCGGAACTTTAATTTCAAAATCAAACGGCACGGAAGATAATAGAAAGTCGCATTCCCCATTCAATCCCTGCTCAACATCTACATCAAACGACCAACCAGAAAAAATAGAAAATTGTCTGTTGTTCCTTTCCCTAAATTCTAACAAAAGAGGAGAAATAATCCGTTCGGAACGTTCTTTTGCAGTTGTAACCGCAGTGTTAGAACTAATTTCGAGGGTTCTCCAAAGCCATTCGGATGGTTCTACAGGAACAATCTTGGCATTCAAAATAGGACTGAGTGACGGTTCCAATCCAAATCGCTCTTTTAATTGTTGGAAAGTAAAGGATTTGTAAGGCATATTTTTCAGATAAGTCGCTGAAACTCTAGATTACTTGGAGATAGAAAACGAGTTAATAAACGCTCAAATCCCTTGTAGAGCAACCGTTGCAGAATTTTGTAAACCTCTCTTTTCTTCCTTCTTCTCTCTTCCGTCGGACTTCAAGATCAATCCGTTAGTTAAATCCGTTACATAATCCGTTGCCGAACTTCCTTCTAAACATTTAACCACTCAAGGAGTACCCTGGGCGCCGGCAACAAAATCATTAACAAAAGCCCGATCGCCAACAACCCCAAAAAATCCCGCCGGTCGTCCAATTCGCTAACATCATTCAGCGCAGGTTCGTCGTTTAGTGGCGTGAAAAACAAAATAATCGCCCACAGCAGCAAACCCTGTTCCAAAAAAGAAAGCAGCAACATACAAAGTCTAGCAAATTGCCCGATCGCCATACTCGCTCGCTGGCCAAACATCGCGTGCACGATGTGCCCGCCGTCGAGTTGTCCCACCGGCATCAAATTAAACGCCGTCACGATCAAACCCAAATAACCCGCCACCGCTACCGGATGCAAATCGATCGCAGTTTCCGCATTGAAAGCGCCGCCCAAGGTTAACTTGCTCAACAAAGTCATCAACAGCGAAAAACTGGGTTTGAAAGACTCAAAATTTAACATTCCCGACTTGTCAGACAGCGGTACAATAGTCGAATGATTCAAACCCCAAATTAATAATGGCACTGTCGCAACTAAACCCGCCAGGGGGCCGGCAATGCTAACATCAAATAAAGCTCGGCGGTTGGGAATTGGACTCCGTATTTGAATGAAAGCCCCAAAAGTTCCTAAGAAAAAAGGAATCGGGATAAAATAAGGCAAAGTCGTGCGAATTTTGTAGAATCGGGCAGCTAAATAGTGACCGGATTCGTGAATTGCTAAAATTGTAATTAGAGCCAGCGAGTAAGACAAACCCTGGAGCAATATTGACGGGTTGGACTGCAAAGCTTGTTCAGTAACTCCGGCAAGTCGCGCCCCGACAAGTGTAGTCGTAAACACCGTGATCAGCAGCAAAGCTAATGCGAAAAATGGCCGGGTTACAGATTCGGTTTTCACAGGAGTTTCCCCTGATTGGTGGCTGGGATTGGGAACTATAGCAAAAAAAGGTTGACCGCTCAAGCTGTTTTGAAATACTACTAAAAAGCGATCGCCAAACAGCCTCTCCACATTCTCCCGAATCGCCTGATAAGCCGCCTCCGGGTTCGTCCGCAACTGTCCGCGACAAATTACAGCCTGCGGCCGAAATTCCAAATCTCGCAAAAAGTAAATTGACCAAGGAAAACAATCGCGCAAACTCGCTTCTTCCGCTGCATCGATCGGGCGCACGGGTGGTTTTGGCTTTACAGGTTCAGTCGCAGAGTTTGCTACCTGCTCTGCTGTTTCGGCGGTAATTTTCTTGCGCCCCAACTGTACCAAAAACCAATACAAAAAAGGGCAAACCAAAAAAGGTATAATTACCAACTCCGGCGGTACAGTTTTGCTGGTACCGTAAACTAAAATCCAACCACTCCAAATCAGCGCGGGCGCCATCATTACCAGCCACAGCAGCCATATCGGAGTTCTGGTGATGCGGCTGGTGCCGTTCTGCAACAAGTAGTACGATATCAGCCCCAATACGAACAACCATAGTAAAAAGAACATAATATTTATCCCATTCCCTTCTGAAATACTTCCTTGAAACAACAGACTTTAGTCTCCAAACAACCCAGGCCCGTGCTCGACAATATTCTTGCTTTCCCGCCTAACCGGGAAACTCTGGGTGCAACAGCCTATTTCATTGTAGAAAACCAAACTAACATCCTGGTGGATTGTCCCGCTTGGGATGAGATTAACCAAACATTTTTGCGGGAACACGGTGGCGTGCGACTGCTGTTTCTCACCCACCGCGGCGCTATCGCCAAGGCGCGGGAGATTCAGGAAGCCACGGGGTGCGAGATCCTGATTCAAGAGCAGGAAGCTTATTTACTGCCGGGTTTGAAGGTGACGGTTTTTGAGCGAGAATTTGTTGTGAGCGATCGAATGAAAGCATTTTGGACTCCTGGCCATTCTCCTGGTTCCTCTTGCCTTTATCATAGTGGCAGCGGTGGAGTGCTGTTTTCGGGTAGGCACTTGCTCCCCAACCGAGAAGCCGCCCCAGTACCGCTGTGGACGCCAAAAACTTTTCACTGGCCTAGGCAAATTAACAGCGTGAAGTCAATTATCGATCGATTTTCGCCAGAAACTTTACAGTATATTTGTCCCGGTGCAAATACTGGTTTTTTGCGGGGAAAAGGATCGATCGATCGAGCTTTTGAGCAATTAGCCAATCTGGATTTAGCTGTTTGTTTGCAGTCAAAACCTGAACCCTAAATGTATGCTGCAACATCAAAAAACGATCTGACGCGCTAATTATAGCGGTAAGGTGCGCCCTTACGCACCCTACATTATTCTTCAGTCTCTTAGAGAGGAAGTTCGTTGGTGAAGTAGCGGTTTCAACCGCCGATTCTTACCTTGGAAAAAACTGTGGAAAAAACCGAAAAACAAAAAATGCTCGCCGGCGAATTGTATTTAGCTGCTGATGAGCAATTAATTTTAGAGCGCCAACGAGCTCGCCGCCTCGCCAGAACTTACAATTCTACCCGCGAAGACGAACCAGACAAACGGTTAGAAATTCTCGCAGAATTGTTCGGTGCAGTTGGCCCCAAAGTTGAAATCGAGCCACCTTTCTACTGCGACTACGGCAGCAATATTTATGCGGGAAACGGATTGTACATGAATTTTGGTTGCGTGATTCTCGACTGCAATCGAGTTAACATTGGCGAAAATTTACTGTGTGGACCCAACGTACAAATTTACACCGCTCTTCACCCCACAGACCCGGAAATAAGGCTTTCTGGCCAAGAACTCGCCGCTGAAATTAATATTGGCAATAATGTTTGGATTGGCGGCGGCAGTATTATTTGTCCAGGAGTCACTATTGGCGACAATAGCACGATCGGCGCAGGCAGTGTTGTTGTCAAAGATATTCCCGCAAACGTCGTGGCGGCGGGGAATCCTTGCCGAATCATCCGGCATCTACCTTGATGTGGTACGATCGACACAATCGTGCGATCGGCTCTTTGGAGCTTAAGCCAAAAATTTTAGGTATTAGAACAGCCGGTTTGAGATTTTTCACGTAAAATCCCCGAAAAAACCCGTGGAATAAATCTAAAATCTCAAATCTCAAATCGCTTAATTTCTCGTTCCTGGTTTCCACACTACCAAGCTTTTCTTATGACGACTGCAACAGTTTATCCCAACGCTCCCGATCTCTGCACCGACGACTACATAGCAGTCGGTGTAGCTACCTGCTTCATCAAAGAAGAAGGCGAAGTTTTTGAAGTGCAAGTAATCGAAGCTATTCCCTCAGCAGCTTTGGAAGCAATTTTGAAGGGAATTCCCACATCTTATTTAATGATTTGCGGGACGACTTTGGGAGCAGTTCTCGACGGCGAAACACCCAAAATGTTGCCAGACTTCCCGACATCAGCTCAGTTTAGCGAAGAATTTGCCTTTCGGGCGATCGCTGCTGCCCGCACTTACAAAATCCGCCCCCAAGCTCAACTTCACATTCCCTTGGGAACAGTTCGCAACGACTTTACTTATTCCTTAGAACGCAAAAGAGTGCTCAACTCCGAGCGCGTCATTCGCACGGAAGACAATGTGAAACAGCACGAACACACTCACAAGGTTCTTTAAACAAATCGCGCAACTGGGGCAATTTAACAGTGCCTCAGCCAGCGGATGCACCGAAAATACTTTTGATTGTTGAGAGATAAATTAAAGATTTAACAAGTTTTTCCTTCATTAATAATGAACGAAAAATTTTTAATATTTCGTTATTAAGCAATACTGCGGACACTTTTTGATTACCAACTGTATAATAAGGGTTTCAAGACAATTCGGAAATAGAACTATCAACGGAATATCTAAGGTTTCAGAGTAGGAAATAAAAGCAGTCTGGACTATTGATTAAGACACACACCAAACATCTCAACCTAAAAAGTCTACTGCTCACATCACCTAAATAACATCAATTATTAACGACTGTAAAAAAGAATTAAGTAGTTGATGATTTTTTTTTATTGCTCAAAAATGTGGTATGATATTATTCCTGTTTAACAAAGTGATATCAAATCGGTAGCCTCGGAATTAATATTACCCACCGCTTTCGACACGGCAGTGCCGTGTCCCTACAATTAATCAGGGTATGGAAACGGCACGGCCCCGTGTCCTTTAGATCGTAAGGAGTGCAACCGCAAACGATAGGAGCCGCTCGGCGGGAAAAAATTAAAAAATCCCCGCAATTATTGAATGCTAGTAGTTTAAGACTACTGGCAGGCGGGCGAGTAGATCGTAGGTGAGCTAAGAATTTCAATCTCACAAATTGGTCAAACCATGCGAAGCTTTGCGAGAGTAAAGTGGTGGAAATTAACTCGACTATTGTCAGCGAGATTAAAGGGCGAATACCATCTTGGGTACCAAACTGCGCTCTTAATTTTGGGGGTAACTATTCTGGCAGCTAGCATCACTGGTTGTATTAGCTATCAAAGCGTTCGCCGCTTGATTCTCACCAAAAGCGAGCGAAATGCTTTGTTAGAAGTTAGGGATCGCGCCAACAAGATCGATCGCTGGCTCGGCACTAGAAAGGCTGAGATCGAAATCCTCGCCCACACTCCTCCCGTTCGTTCGATGAATTGGTCAGTTGCAGGGCCTTATTTAAAATCGGAAGTAAATCGACTGCAAGAATTCCAGCACTTCGCATTAATTGATCCCGACGGTTCTTATTTCACCACAAAAGTCGGCAGAGCGTTGATTACTGTGAGCGACCGCCAACACTTCAAAAAGGCAATGGCTGGGGAAGTCTATGTTTCCGATCCTACCATTTCTCGCACGCTCAAAGGACAAAGTATTGTTCCCATTTCGGCTCCGGTGTGGTCAAATTCGGCAAATTCTCTTGAGAAAAAAGCACAAAAGCCGATCGGAGTAATGAACGGCGTCATTAGCATTGACCGCATTGCCCAAGTAGTAAGAAAGCTGGAATATGCCCCCGGAACTTACGCTTTTGTTCTCAATTCTCAAGGAGTGCCGATTGTGCATCCCGACGCTGGATTAATCGGAAATATCGACAATTCGGCTCCCAGTCTTTTAGAGTCCGCAGATGCTAATTTGGCAAATGTAGCCAGGGAGATGGTTTATCAAAAAACGGGCATTGTGCTGACTCAAATCAACGACGCCAGAGTTTATGTTGCCTATCTTCCTTTAGAACAAGCTGAATGGTCGATCGCCCTCGTAATTCCCCGCGACAATCTCGAAAAAGAACTTTTTCCTTTCAAGATACTAGCAGTAGCCGCCGGCGTACTTGCCGCCGCAGCTATTTTCTCCGCAATTGTGGCGCTCAAGCTGTTTGCCCTAAATTGCATTCGCAGATGCACAGAAGCCCTTCTCCACCGCTTGACCGGCCGCATTCGGGCTTGCTTGCACCTCGATCGCATCCTCCAAACTACAGTAGACGAACTCGGTACTTTACTGAAGCTCGATCGAGCAATTTTCGCATGGTACGATCCCCGACAAGATACTTTAGAATTTGGCTGGGAATATTGCCGGGAAGGTTTGCCGGGGCGCTTGGGAATCTTTGGTGTTCCAGGAGGGCCCTCTGGAGATTTAGCTGCACGGCTTCACCGCTGCGAAACGATTCTGCTACATAAAACCGCCGCGCCTGATGCCACAGCATCTGAGGAACACGCCTATATCGAACTCACAAATAGTCACTACGCAGCATTACCCGTATTAACTCAGACTAATCGGCTGGGATATCTGTTCGCCTGTGCAAATCGGCGGTTTGCAACTCCCGACGAGGTGGAAGTTTTGGAAGCAATTGCCGACTCGCTGGCGATCGCAATTTCCCAATCCCAACTCCACGGGCAAATTCAAGAAGAACTCAAACTTTTGGAAGAAGTATTAGCCAAACTCAGAATCACCGAAGAGCATTTAGTACAAAGTGAAAAAATTACAATGGTGGGTCAACTAGCCGCCGAAGTTGCCCAGGAAATTAATAACCCCATTAACTTTATTTACGGCCGCCTGATTCACCTCAACGATTATATCAAATAGTTGCTCCATATAATTCGCCTCTATCGCGAACAATATCCCGAACCAGGGAGGCGAATTGCCAAAAAAATAGAGACAGGCGACCTAGATTTTATCAGCCAAGAGTTGCCGAACATTCTCAATTTTTTGAAAATAGGAGCCGATGGCATTCGCCAGATAGTCCTAGCTTTGAGGAAATTTTCACTTCCTGACGAAGCCAACAAAGAACACGCCAACGTTAATGAGAGCCTCGACAATATTTTGCTGTTGCTGGCTCACAGACTGGAACAAAAAATATTAGTAGTCAAGGAGTACAACAACCTGCCGTCAATTTTGTGTTATTCCAGTCAACTGAGTCTGGTATTCGCGACTCTCACGATCAATGCTATAGATGCAGTTAAAACGATTGAAAACTCGGCTCAAATTATTACAATCAAAACCGATATTGTCGAGGAATATACAGACCGATTTATTGTTGTATCGATCGCCCACAATGGCTCTATAATTCCGCCGGAAATTCAACCCAGAATGTTTGACCAGTTTTCCCCTACTCAATCCTTTAAAAATTTTACAGGGTTGGATCTGTCGGTGTGCTATAAAATTATTGTAGAATTGCACAGCGGCAGGCTGACAGTTGAATCTCCGGTTCAATCTCAAATTAAATCTCAAACTGGGGGGGGTGCTGAGTTTAGGGTAAAATTGCCGATCTTTTGATATCGCATTTTGCCGCCAGGGAAACCCGTCGCAAATCTTGCCCGTAAGCTCCGCGAAAAGCTTAATTTGGCTTTGCAGTGAAGACTTTAGTCCTCATAAAACGGAGGGCTGAATTCCTCACTAAAAACCTAACGATCATTTGTTAACCTAAATTGCTATAATAGGATTAGGGAAATAATAAAGGTGCAACCACAGCAAACAACCAACCTGCCATTACCAAGACTTCCGCAACAATTAATAAAATATTTCTGTTAATTTTCAAATTAAGCATTTTCACATTAAGAGCGATCGACCAAAGAGCGAATTTTCTTCCACCAAGCCGCCGGCGAATCTTCCGGGCGATATGCGGCATCAAACATCGACAAAATTAGTGGCAAACCCCCCACCTTCGCACTCCTCAACAAGTGCATTGCCAAACAAAACACCAATACCACCCAACCAGAAGCGTGTAAATAATACCAAACCTGCGTCAATTCCCCAGCCGGCAGCCATTCTTCCTTAACCATACTGCCAGAAGCAAGCGAAAAAGTCAGTGCCAGCAACATCAACGTATTCACAATCCGGTGCAAACTGTACCACCAAATCGGTTTTCCCAACTGCGTTAGTTTCCCAAAAGAATCCGGCTGCACCAAGCGTTTTTGACCTAGGTGAAAACTGTACAATGCAAAAGCAGGCATTATTCCTAACAGCAACATCTTGCCAAAAGTGCCGTGAATCCCGATAATATCTGCAATCTGAGGCACGGGGACTTTGCCAAACCGCCCATCGTAGGTGTTGTAAACCAGAAATGCGCTCAAAATTGCTAAAAGGGCGATCGCAGTATTAACCCCATGCAGTAACCTGAGCAGCAATGGCTGGTACGGTCTAGATGCCGCCATAGTCGATTCTGCTACTTTATAAATAATCTTTTAGAGAATACAGCTAAGCTCGGATTTTTTCAACCCTCGCCAATTGTGAAATAAATGTGAGTAAAAAATGAATAGATTATGATAAGAATGCAATTATATCAAAATTTAGTGTAAACTAAAACGGTCAAGATGAACACTTTATTTATAGCACATAACACCTTACAAAAATGGATGCAGCCACTACCATATTACTTTCCTTGGGACTCGCAGCAGATGCTTTTGCGGTTGCTGTTTCTAGCGGCTTAGCAATCAAACACATGAAGGTCAATAAAGCTTTAAAAATTGCTTTATTTTTCGGAGGCTTTCAAGCTTTAATGCCCGTAATAGGATGGTTAATCGGTCTTAGTTTTAGTTTTTTGATAACACCGATCGACCATTGGATAGCTTTTGGGCTTTTGAGTTTCATTGGCGGGAGAATGATTTATGAATCGCTGCAAAGCGAAGAATGCGAGAAAAAGTTCAATCCCTTAGATACAGGGACTTTAATAACGCTGTCGGTGGCGACGAGTATCGATGCTCTCGCAGTTGGCCTCGGATTTGCTGTCCTGAAAGATTCTATTGCTCCTGCGGTGACGGCGATCGGATTTATTACTTTCTTTTTAGCCTTTGCAGGCGTGTTTATCGGTCACAAATGCGGTAACTTGTTTGCAAATAAAATTGAGATATTGGGCGGAGCAATTTTGATTTTTATTGGCAGCAGAATCTTGTTTATTCACTTGACAGAAGTGCCATTAGTTATCGGCAATTAGTCATTAGTCATTAGTCATTAGTCAGTAGTTATTAGTGGAACAGTGACATCAAAGTCTCTGGTGGCTGCAATTACCAATTACCAATTACCAAAAAATGCTATAACAGCAATATTGCGTTAAAGGATAAAAATTTTGTGCTGAAACTTTACGGCGGAGCCCGCAGCAGGGCCTCAATTGTCAAGTGGTATCTAGAAGAAATAGCGGTTCCCTACGAATTCGTCATGCTGGATATGCAAGCGGGGGCACACTTGCAGCCAGAGTATCTCGAAATTAATCCGATCGGCAAAGTACCGGCAATTGTTGACGGAGATTTTAAACTTTGGGAATCCGGCGCAATTCTGCTGTATTTAGCTCAAAAATATGGTAAGATGCCAGACACTTTGGAGCAGCAAGCTCAAATCGTGCAGTGGGTCACGTTTGCTAACGCCACCCTGGGACCGGGAATATTTACAGAAGCAAGTCGCTCAGGCGAAACTCCCAAGTTGTTAAAACCGTTAAATGAAATCTTCGAGAAACAGCCGTTTTTAATGGGTGATGAATTTGGCGTAGCCGACGCAGCAGTCGGGTCAGTTTTAGCCTACATTCCGATGATGCTAAAACTAGACCTCAGTGCTTATCCGGCTGTTGTAGATTACATCAAGCGGATCTCAGAAAGACCGGCATTCAAAAGTGCGATCGGCGGTAGCTGAAGGCAGAAAGAAGAACGAAACAAAACTTAATAGCTAAAAGCAGGGGCAATTTGTAAATTGCCCCTGCTTTTGATGAAATCAAACTTATCTAAATCCGACAGCCGCCTGCCAAACAAAAGCCAGCAGCAAGAAAAATACGGGAATGACCGGCAAAACATTAACCAAAGGCTCAAAAATCGAATAAGCTTCGGGCAGTTTTGCTAAGAGTAATGCAGCTTCCATGAATCAACCTACCTATCCAACAGAATTTTCATAATTGTCGCATATCTTTACCCAAGGCAATCACGATCGATCGACTCTCGGTGCAAGCCAGTAGGCAAACTCTTCAGTAAATCGATCGGCCAAAATCGCCTCCCGCATCCTCCCCGTAAAGCGAATTAACTCCGTCACATTGTGAAGCGCCAGCAAAGTATACCCCAGGACTTCATTAGCCCGCGCCAAATGGGCCAAATAAGCCCGACTGAATTTTTGGCAGGTATAACAAGGACAAGACTCATCCAGCGGAGCAAAATCCTCCCGGAACCGAGCATTTTTCAAACTCCAGCGTTCCCCACCCACAAAAGCCGTCCCGTGGCGGGCCAGCCGAGTCGGAATCACGCAGTCAAACATATCTACGCCACTCGCCACCGCCAACGCCATTTCCCGATAAGTCCCAATCCCCATCAAATAACGCGGTTTATTTGCCGGCAACAGAGGCGCAGTCACCTTCACAATCTCTGCGATCAAATCCCCCGATTCCCCCACACTAACGCCGCCGATGGCGTAGCCTGGTAAATCCAAATCTACCAACTGGTTCGCCGCCCGCGATCGCAAATCGGGGAAAACGCCCCCCTGGACGATGCCGAACAAAGCTTGATCCGGGCGCGAGTGAGCTTGAATGCAGCGTTGCAGCCAGCGGTAAGTGCGATTTGTGGCAGCCTCCACCTCTTCCCGCGTAGCGGGGTAAGGGGGACACTCGTCAAAGGCCATAATCACATCAGCGCCCAACTCATTCTGAATTTCGATCGATCTTTCCGGCGTCAAATTAATCATGCGGCCATCGCGGGGAGAGCGAAAAGTCACCCCATCATCAGTAATCTTCCGCATTTGGCTCAAGCTAAACACCTGAAAGCCACCCGAATCCGTCAGCATCGGGCCCGGCCAAGCCATAAATTTGTGCAATCCACCCGCGCCTGCGACAATCGCTTCCCCCGGCTGCAAGTGCAAGTGATAAGTATTTGCCAAAACCATTTGAGAACCCGCCGCCTCAAGATGTGCCGGGGTCAAAGTTTTGACATTAGCTAGCGTCCCCACTGGCATAAATTTAGGCGTTTCCACAACACCGTGGGGAGTGGCAAAAACCCCTGCACGCGCTTGGGTATGGCTGCAATTAGCCTGACATTTAAAAGAAAATTTCGCCCTGTCCTCAGTCATTAGTCCCCGATGCTCGTTAACCGCTACTCGGCCGTCCGTGTTATCTAATCTATTGTTGTTGACATCGCGACAAAAAAAACCATGACCCCGCCCAAAAACGGATACAAGTTTCCGACAATCGTCGTGGAGGGCAAAAAATTTTAGACCTTAGTTCTAACTCCCAGATTGAATGCTGCAAGTAAATCTAAAATCTAAAATCGACTGACTGACGATTAAAACGGGGAATCATCGTCGTCCAATTGTAGATCCCAGTTGCCTGAGAGTACCTGATCGACAACCGCATCCAAAGCTGCAGCATTTAAATTCCGGGCGAATTGCTCTTGCAAAGGATTGGAGAGGGGAATTAACCGCAACTGCCGTCCATCTTGAATCAGGTCAAAATAAGCACCATCTTCAGGGGACTGTTTAAGTTCCAGGTAATCAAAACTATAGACGTTCAAATAAAGCGCATGATTGGCAATCAGCGTAGAACGGTGGGGGTTGGCGAAGACTTCGAGTACATAACCTTCCCCTTCGCTATAAATCTCGCCATCTTGTATGTGAAGGTAGCGAACACGTCCTAAATCAAACAGCAATCTTTTGATATCGCGTTTGTTGACGACAATCCCTGTATCGATGATGCAAGGAGCAACTACCCTGTTATTCAATTGATCGTGACTCATGGAGTAAAAGCCTCTGTTGTAGTATTTTCCCGTCTTGAACATCAGGGAGTTAGCTAGAATTCTTGGGAAGGGAAACGCGGATCTTGATTTTAGTCTTTTTAGATAGGGAGCTTTGGGATCGCTGCCGACAGAGGTTTTCCGGGGAAAAGAGCGGGCGACAGGAGGAATGCTCGATCCAAAAAACTAGGGTGTTACAGTCCAATTCTGGCACACGCTAATCGATTGACAACTGCCTACCAGATGAAAAATTTTCTATCTTATGGTGCATGATAAATGGGTTCGCTCTACGATCGACTTTTTCCGGAATCAAGGCGCTGCCATCGCAGCCGCAGTCGCTTTTTATACTTGTTTGCCGGTACCAGTGTCTTGGACTTTGGAGTTTCGGGGCATTGCCCGCTTGGCACCGGCGATCGGGCTTTTGATTGGGGGGATGGTCGGCCTGGCGGATGTTGGGTTGCAGTTGTTGGGAATGCCTGCTCTGACTCGATCGGCCTTGGTGGTAGTCTTGGGCATCGCGGTGACTGGCGGGCTGCACCTAGACGGGGCAATGGACGCGGCGGACGGGCTGGCTGTACCCGACCCCGTGCGTCGGCTGGAAGTCATGCGGGACAGCGTTACAGGAGCCTTTGGGGCGATGGCTGCGATCGCGATCGTGCTGCTGAAAACTGCCGCTCTCTCGGACTTGAATAACTATCGGTGGCTGGCTTTGATGGGTGTCGCCGGTTGGGGAAGGTGGGCCCAACTGGTGGCGATCGCCCGCTATCCCTATCTCCGGGCTGAGGGCAAGGGAGCTTTTCACAAAGAATCTATTTATTCTCCTTTTGATTTTATACCGGGAGTGCTGTTGCTGCTGAGTTTGAGCGTGGTGCAAGTTGTCTTGGAGGGCGATCGGTGGCTGTTGGCGGTGGGGATGGCTTTGGGGGGAAGTGCGATCGGAATTTTTGCCGGAGCCTGGTTTAACCACCGTTTGGGCGGCCACACGGGCGATACTTACGGTGCTGTAGTCGAGTGGACGGAGGCTTTGTTGCTGTGTCTTTTGGCGGCATTGGAAGGTTAAACAGTTGACAGTTGACAGCGAGTTTTTAGCATGGGGATTTAAACAATTGATATCAAATCCGATAGCATCGAAATTGTAAAATCGAGTCATATCAAATCCGCGCTTCATAGTCCTGTATTCATCTCTCTCTGATCTTCCTCTGTGTTCTCTGCGCCCTCTGTGGTTAAATCATTCCGATGCAACCAGAAACGATTTGATAGTTGATAGTTGATAGTTCACAGCGAAAATTATATCGGAGTTTTTGCTGTCCATTGTCCACAGTCAATTGTCCTAATTGTCCTATGTTAACCTTGAGCCCGATTGACCGCAGCCTGCAATTTTTCCCCCAGTATCCGAACGTGAGGTTCTTTTAACATCCCAAGGTGGTCGCTAGGAATCTCGTGAACCTCTATTCCTCCCGTAATTACCCTACCCCAACCTAATTCTATGTCAGCCCCAAACGCCTCCGCACTCTCAATTGCCTTGAAAACAGAGGCCCCACCCGTATAAACTCCCCCTGCATAATGTTTCAATGCCTGATGATTTAATTCCCTATGAGTGAAGTTTTCCAAATAAATTGGCAGGGGACGCCCCACCGCCCGGTACAAATTGCACAAAATTCTCCACTGAATCTCAGTGAGATTCTCGATTTTTCCGCTCAGATTGCTCTTCGCTTTATTCATAAATGCACCGGGGGTGAGACGTAAAATTCTCATTATGCCATCACTGCGCTTCATCTCAAACGAATTGTTGAAAGCATCCGGCCCGTAAGTGTCCAACAATCCCAGCAAAGCTACCTTCTCACCTAGATCGTGAAGTTGGCGAGCCATCTCAAAAGCTACCGTCCCCCCAAAAGATACTCCTAAGAGAAAATAAGGGCCGTGTGGCTGGAAAGTTTGCATTTCTTTTATGTAATAAGCTGCCAATTCCTCAACTCGATTGGGGGGAGCCAATTTTTCATCCATAATCTGGGTTGACAGTCCCAAAACAGGCTGCGATCGATCGATATAATTCATTAAAGGACGGTAAAATTCCAATCCTCTGCCGAGCACGTGGATGCAGAACAGAGGCGGTTTGTAACTTCCGGTTCCCGGTTGAATCACGACCATTGACGGAGAAGGCGAAGACCATTCAGGTTCGCGGAGAATGTCAGCCAATTGCTCAACTGTTGGCGATTGGAAAATAGCAGACAGCGGCAGCTTTTTGTCGAAGACTTTTTCAATTTCAGCTAACAGGCGCGCTGCTAGCAGGGAATGTCCTCCCACCTCGAAGAAATTGTCCCTGATTCCCATTGAATGGATGCCTAAAACTTGTTGCCAAATTTCTGTCACTTGGAGTTCTAATTGGTCGCGCGGGGCAACAGCAATTGTTTCATTGGGCGCAGCGTCGCTAGATTGCCACTTTTGAGTTGCCAAAGCGCGGCGGTCTACTTTGCCGTTGGGGTTTAAGGGCAAAGCGTCGAGGAACACAAACCCAGCAGGTATCATGTAGTCTGGCAGTCTTTCTTGCAGGAAACTGCGCAGGGTACCGGCTGCGAGAATTTGACCTGGGCGGGAAACTGCATAAGCTGCGAGACATTTGTTGCCGGAAGCATCTAACTGAACTGCGATCGCCGCTTGGCTGACATCTGGATGTCCGGCGAGCACAGCCTCAATTTCTCCCACTTCTATGCGGAAGCCGCGAATCTTTACCTGATTGTCGGTGCGTCCGAGGTACTCGATGTTACCGTCGGGCAGGTAGCGCGCTAAATCCCCTGTTTTATAAAGATTTGAGGCAGGAAGCAGGCTTGAAACCGATCGATTTTCTGCATTTTCCAATCCATCTTCTTTGCTTGTAAAAGGATTCGGAATAAACCTTTCGGCTGTCAGATCGGGGCGGTTGAGATAGCCTCTGGCCAAGCCGGCGCCGCCTGCATATAATTCCCCCGGAACGCCGATCGGCACTGGCTGCAAATACCGATCGAGTATGTAAACTTGAGTATTGGCGATCGCCCGCCCGATGGGAACGGAATTGCTAATTTCACTGGCAGAGTCGATCGGCGCGCAGCAAGTAAAAGTCGTATTTTCGGTCGGCCCGTAACCGTTAATTAATTTGCAGTTTGGAACTTCTCGCAGCAACTTCTGGACGTGGGGAACAGATAAAACGTCGCCGCCTGCCAACAGTTGGCGCACACCCTTTAAATCCTCAATGCGATCGTCCACCATCAAGTGAAACAGTCCGGCGGTCAGCCACAAAGTTGTCACTTTGTATAAGCGAATTGCCTCTCCCAACTCTGCCAAAGACGGGCTGCCGGGAGGGAATACCGCCAATTTCGCCCCGTTCAGCAGCGCTCCCCAAATTTCCAAAGTCGAGGCGTCGAAGGAAATGGGAGCCAGTTGCAGGAAGACTTCTGCTGCGGTGAGGCTGGCGAAATTAGTGTCTTTGACTAACCGGACTACGCCCCGGTGGACGACGCAAACGCCTTTGGGCTTGCCTGTCGAGCCTGAAGTATACATTACATAAGCCAAATTTTCGGCATTAGCGAGATTCGCCGGATTTTCCTCACTTTGGGCGTTTATTTCCTCCCGGGCCGCATCCAGGCAAATTACTTTCGCTCCGCAGTCGGGAAGTCTTTCTACTAGGTTCTGTTGAGTCAAAAGCACCGATATTTGGGCGTCTGACAGCATGAAATCCAGTCGCTCTTTGGGATAAGCGGGGTCTAAGGGCAAGTAAGCCGATCCGGCTTTGAGAACAGCCAAAAGTGAGACGATCGCCTCGATCGAGCGATCTAAACAAATGCCCACTAACACTTCCGGGCCAGCGCCCAAAGTTTGCAAGTAATGTGCGAGTTGATTGGCGCGACAATTTAGATGTTGGTAGGTTAGCTGTTGCTCTCCAAACACTACGGCTACAGCGTCGGGAGTTTGTTCTGCTTGAAGTTCAAATAGTTGGTGAATGCAGGCAGATTCGGGATAATTTGTTTGAGTGTTATTCCACTCAACTAATAGCTGTTGCCGTTCCGCTGCCGTCAAAACTGGCAAGTTTTTCAGCGGGTGCTCTGGATTAGCAACTATCCCCTCTAACAGCACCTCAAATTCAGCCATGCGGCGGCGGATTGTCGCAGCATCAAATAAGTTGGTATTGTACTGGCACTCCAGCACGAGTTTGTTTTTTGTTTCGCTGGCATTTACTGCCCATTCAAAGTTTTCAAAAGTTCTTGGATTCGAGAAGACTTCAGCTTCAAAACCGTCAAAATTAAGTTGCTCTTCTGCAAGCTGCACGTCCAGATTAAAAGTTACAGGCACTAGCGGAATGCGGCTGAAATCCCGCGGCACTGCTAGTTTTTTTACCAGAGTACCGAAGGTTAGCTGCTGGCAGTCAAGAGCATCTAAAATTGCCGTGCGGCGCGATCGCAAATAATCGATAAAAGATTGTTCCTCGTTAATGCGGGTGCGGAGCGGCAACAAGCTCACGCAGTGTCCCGCAAGCTTGTCTTTTCCCCCAACCAGTTGTCCCGCCGCAGGCATTCCGACAACCAAATTTTCTTGCCCGCACAAGCGGTACATAAAAGCTTCAAATGCAGCAAACAGAGTTGTAAAAAAACTGCATCCTGCTTTTTTTCCCAGGCGTTTGAGGTTAGCAACCAAATCAGGATTGAGTTCCCAATCTTCCCGCGAACCCTCGTAAGTTCTCAAAGCAGGTCGCGATCTGTCTGTCGGCAAATCTAGCACCGGAATTGTGCCTGAAAACTGCTCCAGCCAATACTTCTCAGCCTCAATTATTTCGGCTGTTGTTGAGTTTTCTTCTTGTGAAATTGCGTATTCTATAAAACTTTCTGGTTGTGGAAGATTAGCAGCTAACCCTTGCTGTCTGGCAGAATAAATTGCACCTAAATCCGGGAATAGTATGCCCCAAGACCAGCCATCGCAAATGATGTGGTGGCCGGTGAGAATAACGATGTGTTCCTGCTCTTGCAGCTTAATAATTTGACTGCGAAACAGCGGCCCGCGCACTAGATTGAAAGGGCGATCGACTTCTTGACGGCGCAAATGTGCTAATTTAGATTCGCGATCGCGAGCGTCCAAAATTGACAAGTCAATTGTGGGAATGTCAAGGGCGATCGACGACGCAATACAAAGAGTCGATCCGTCGGGGCTAAATGTTGCCCGCAGCGCCTCGTGCCGCTGTACTAATTCCTGGATGGAAAATCGGAGAGATTCAACGTCGAGGTTTCCTTGCAATCGCAGACACATCGACTCGTTGTAAGCGCAATTTGCCTCGTCTCCCATTTGCACGGCAATCCAGATTTCTTTCTGCGATTCCGTCGCGGGTACGCAAGCAAAAAGTTCTCCGCCGGCGAAAGGATTGAAGTCTACAGCAGTTAGTTTTGGTTGTAAATCTGTGGCTATTTTCATTGGCTATTAACGGTAGTGCAACTAAATAAATTAAATTGTCTTTGTTGTATGGGAGATTTGTTTTAAAGAGGTCGATTGGGATTTACCGTTGGGTAGGAGCGGATTTATGAGATTATTAGTCAGAGACAATTATTGTTGGTCAAAACCGCCCCTAGGGGATTTACAGCAGATTCAATTGATCGAGGGAGTAACTAACCAGAATTTGGTATTACTCCGTCCCCATCGATCTTTCGCGAGCACTCAGCAAAGCACCTGCACTCGTCAGATAAGCATTAATCATCTTGGCTTTGACCGAATTGTTGCCTCTGGAGATGCAACATTCGTTAGTAAAAAATTTCCAATTTGATTCGCAAAGTTGGTCAAATGCTACAGAAATTGTTAAAGTCAGCGACCTTGCGGTGTGATACCAGCCGCAGGGAATAAATAGCGTTTCACCGGCTGAAATTGTAATCGTTGTGGGTGTAGCTTCAGCCAAAAGCGGATATTTTTTTAAATCTGGATTGTGATGGTTTTCAATCTCAGATAGCCAAGGAGCACCTGGTTTTGGGTAAAGATACTTTTGCTGATCCGGCGGAAAAATTGTAAATTCTTTTTCCCCGTAAATTTGATTAATATACGCATAAAGCCCGAGAAAATCGTAGTGCAAATAAGGAAATTCTCCGCCCGGCCCGCCGAAGAATATTTCTAAGTCGTACAAATCATTGAGCAGCATCTTCGGAATTAAGCTGCTGTGCGTGCGATCGGGTGTGGCAATACTCGGTCTGGGAGAAATATCTGGTTCTAAATCGGCAAAATCTTTGCGGACATTTAGTTTGAAAGGATAGGGAGCCGGATTCTGTTTTGTGGAATTTTTTAGTAAATCGAACAATTTGTTGATCGTGTAAATGTTACCACCTATTTCAATTTCTCGATCGCCAAATTTTTCCTGAAAATACTCCGGCGTAAATTTCGTTTTTGCAGGCCAATCTTTTGATAAATCCGTGAAAATCACTGGCTTGCCTGGGTTGCGATACTCGTGAATAAATTCCCGGTGAGTAAGATTTGTGCGGCGGTCTACTTGAATCGTTTTTGCTGTTTGGAGCATTTTAGTTTTTCCTAGCTTTGTTAGTTGAAATTGATTGCCGATTTGAATAGATTTATCGTGTTCGTGGTGCGGGTTTACTAGATTGTTTGTCTGAGGCAATTATTGTTGGTCAAACCCGCCCCTACAGGTAGATTGAGATTTACCATTGGGTGGGGGCGGGTTTGCGAAATTGTTTGTCTGAGGCAATTACGGTTGGTAAAACCCGCCCCTACAGGATTTAATTACCAACCCTAACCGTCAATTTGATAGACTATCTCCTACTTGTAAATGTTTTCCTGGACGCTCTGGGTCTACTATGTACCAAGCTGGATTGCCATTAGAATCTCGCCCTAATTTGGCACCGGGTACGGGAGAATTGTTCGAGAAAGCAATTGACGATTTCGATCCATTTGTATTGCCATTTTTGTGGAACTCGATCGCCTTAACAGTCCCACCAGACGGAGCGGCCAAAAATCCGGCTGACTGCAATTCGGCAATGCTGTTTTTAAATGCTTCCTTGGCAAAAGCAATATCTGCGTCGGAATGCGCTAGCGTCAGAAAACACGGGCGGTGATCCCAAATGTGAATTCCTTTTTCCCGCAGCGAGTAAAAGAGCAGTTCTCCATGAGTAAAATCTTGCGGGTAGGTGATTTTGAACAGGGAACCAAAGTTTTTAACTGTGAAAGGTGCTTGCTCTCGATCGAAGATAGCGTTCAATTCAGCAACGAATTTGTCGGTTTTGGCATTGAGTTCGCGCTGCAATTTCGGCCCGCCGCGCTTCAAATATTCGAGAGATGCCTTGGCCGCTGCTAAAGTCAGGGGATGGCGCACAAAAGTCCCTGCAAAATAGGTAACGCCAACTTCAGGGAACGAGTCGTCGCCGAACTGCCAAAAACCGCCGTCTAAAGCGTCCATCCAGGCTGATTTGCCCGCGATTACCCCGATCGGCATCCCGCCGCCGACAACTTTGCCGTAGGTGCCGATATCCGCTTGTACGCCGAAATATTCTTGGGCCCCGCCCGGTGCAATGCGGAATCCGGTAATTACTTCGTCCATAATGAAGGCGCAACCGGCTTGCTCGGTAATCCGGCGCACTTCGTGGAGGAATTCTCGCGGTTGCCAGTCGGGGCGGCGGCTTTGTACCGGTTCTACCATGATGGCTGCGAACTCGCCTGCCCGCGCTTTGAGGATTTCCAGGGATTCTGGTTCGCCGTAGTCGAGGATTAGGGTATTGTCAACAGCGGATTGGGGAATGCCCGGTGCTGCGGCGAGCGATCGCAGTTTTTTGGTGCCGCGCACGATCACTTCGTCGAAAATTCCGTGATAGTCGCCCGTAAACATGACGATCGTACTGTTGCCGGTGACGGTGCGGGCTAGGCGCATTGCGCCCAAAACTGCCTCAGAACCCGTGTTGCAGAAGGCGGCGCGATCGTGTTTCGTCATCTCGCACACGAGCTCGGCAACTTCCCCGGCTAGCGGTGTTTGCGGGCCGATTTCATACCCGCGCTGCATTTGGGCTGCGATCGCTTCTGTAATAAATGCAGGCGAATATCCGAAAAAGTTCGACCCGAAACCGTTGGTTAAATCCACGTACTCGTTACCGTCTTCATCCCAAAGTTTAGAACCGGACGATCGCCCCACCACGATCGGATAAACCAACTCTTTCATCGTCCGGTTAAACCCGGAAACTACCCGCGGATCGGCGAGGTGGTGGCGGTGAGTCTGAGTGTACTGTTTGGATTTCTGAGTTCGCGCCGTATATCGCTTGACAAATGTTTCTAAATATGCTGATTGCGACGGAGTTAATCCGTCGCGATCGGAGGTGTCGATGCGGGCGGCGGCACCGAACACCTTTTTTGGTTCTGCTGTTGGTTCTGCTGTGGGTGCTGCTGTTGGTGCGATCGCGCTGCCGTTAGTCTGGGATGGAGGGATATTTTGAACGGGTGCCGGCGGCTGCGGCATAACTTGACCGTTGGCTGCAGGTGTCGGCTGTGCGGGAACCAAACCAGCGCCGCCCAACAGTTCTAGCTGTCGCGACATAATTTGCAACTGCTGCCCGATCAGGTATTCGAGATTGCCAGACTGTACGGGATTCAAAATTTGAGGCCCAGGGCTGGGTAAGGGCAGATTTACAGGGGCGCTGACTGCAACGGGAGTGGCAATGGGCGCAGGAGGTGCTGCTGTCGGTGCGATCGCCGCTGCTGGTACGGGCGCGGCTTGTTGAACGACAGGAGTTGCAGGCAAAACCTCCGGCGGCAGAGCACTATCGATAAATTCAGATAAAGTGCCGAGAGTTGGCACAGTTTCTAATAGCTGGCGAAAGGTAATTTTGATGCTAAATTCTTTTTGCAAATTCAGCGCTACTTGAGTTAAAGACAGAGAATCTAAACCCATTTCTAGGAAAGTCAAGTCCTCATCAACACTGCCTAAATCCTCGCCAGAAGTTTCTTCTAGTATATTTTTAATTACAGGAATCAGTCGGTATTTGCGCGCTGCTTGTTGGGTTTCAACCTGTGAATTTGGCATCGGTAAGTGGGAATTGGTAGTTGCTAATTGGGAATTGGTAATTGGTAATTGAGGAACGGGCAATTCCTCGACTATTTCACTCTTGCCCTCTGACACTTTTGGTTCGATCCAGAAGCGCTTGCTCTCGAACGGATAAGTTGGCAAGGGAAGGCGATCGCGCGTTTCCTCCTGATAAAAACTCTGCCAGTCGATCGATACTCCGCAGAGCCAAAGCTGTCCGGCTGCACTCAACAAAGCCGCCCATTCAGTTTGATTTTCATGGCTGTCGCTGAGGGAAGAAATGGCAACTTGTTTTTTCAAATCTTTGGCTTGTTTGCGAGCTAAAGTAGCAGCCGTTGTTCTCGGCCCAACTTCCAAAAGTATCCGATTCGGATCTTGCCAAAGCTCTTTGATCCCGTCTGCAAAACGCACTGTCGCCCGCAAATGCCGCGCCCAATACATCGGATCGGTTGCTTGCTCCCCTGTTATCCAACTAGCAGTTACAGTCGAAACAAATGGAATAGTTGGCGCTGACAACTGCACTTTTTTGACATATTCGGCGAAAGGTTCGACGATCGAATCTACCATCGGCGAATGAAAAGCGTGGGAAGTGTGCAGTTGTTTGCAGACAACGCTTTCGCTTTCTAATTGCTGCTGGAAAAGTGCGATCGCCTCCGTCGGCCCGGAAACCACGCACAAATCCGGCGCATTCACCGCCGCCACTGCCAAATCCGCACTCAAGCGCCCTTCTACTTCGGCAGTCGGCAAGCGCACCGACAGCATCGAACCCCCCGGCAAATCTTGCATCAAGCGCCCTCTCGCTGCCACCAGCATCAAGGCATCTTCCAGGGAAAACACGCCTGCGATCGTTGCCGCTACAAATTCGCCGATGCTGTGCCCGATCACACCTTGGGGAATGACGCCCCAACTCTGCCACAGCTTGGAAAGCGCGTATTCTACGGTAAATATCGCAGGCTGAGTCAAGAAAGTTTGGCGCAGCGATTCGGTGGCTGTCGCTTCATCGCTGCCGGGATACAGCACTTTCCGCAAATCTCGGCCGAGGTGCGGCTGCAAAATTTCGGCGCAGCGATCGACTGTTTCGCGGAATAAAGGCTCGGATTCGTACAAATTCAAGCCCATATTGACGTATTGCGACCCTTGTCCCGGAAACATGAAGATTACTGCCGGATTTCTCGATTCGGTGCAGCGGGTTGCAGTACGCAGCGGTGGCAGGGATTCGAGTAACTGCACGGCATCGGTGCGATCGCTGCAAACGGCGAAGCGCCGGTAATTGAAGGCTTGCCGCCCGGTTTGCAGGGTGTAAGCAGCATCGGCGAGATCGATCTCCGGGTTTTGGGCGAGGTGCGATCGCAAATTTGCGGTAGCTGCGTCCAAAGCAGATGGAGTTTTCGCCGACAGCAGCAGTAACTGCCGGGGGCGAGAAGGACTTGACGGTTCCAGCGCGGGCGCTTCTTCGAGGACAACGTGAGCGTTGGTGCCGCCGACACCAAACGAACTGACACCCGCTCTTCTGGGCGTTTTGCCGGCTTTCCATTCCGAGAGTTCGGCGTTGACGTAGAAGGGGCTGTTGGCAAAATCAATGGCTGGATTCGGTTGCTCGAAGTGCAGAGTGGCGGGTATTTTCTGGTGTTTGAGGGCTAAAGCTGTTTTGATCAGCCCTGTGACTCCCGCTGCGGCGATCGTGTGTCCGAAGTTGCTTTTGACGGAGCCGATCGCGCAAAATTGTTTGGCTGCGGTTTTCAGGGAAAAAGCCTGAGTTAGCGCTTCTATTTCGATCGGATCGCCCAGGGGGGTTGCCGTGCCGTGGGTTTCGACGTAGGATATCGTTTCGGGATCTACGTCCGCCATCGCGTGCGCCATCGCGATCGCGTCTGCTTGGCCGTCTACGCTGGGTGCGGCAAAACTGACTTTGGCTGCCCCGTCGTTATTGAGTCCGACTCCGCGAATTACGGCATAGATTGTATCTCTGTCGGCGATCGCTTCTTCCAAACGCTTGAGTACAACAGCCCCGGCAGCGTTGCCGAACACGGTTCCTTCAGCCTTGGCGTCGAAAGGTTTGCAGTGTCCGTCGCTGGAGAACATTCCCCCTTCTTGATACAAATAACCGCTATTTTGGGGCACCGTAATTGATATCCCGCCGGCCAGGGCTAAGTCGCACTGGTAGCTCATCAAAGCATAAAAAGCTTGACAAACTGCAACTAATGATGTAGAGCAAGCGGTATGTACGCTGACGCTCGGCCCTTTGAGATTCAGCTTGTAAGATGTGCGGGTAGCAATGTAGTCTTTTTCATTGGCTACCATCACCTGAAATTCGCCCGCGCGGGAAATTACATCCGATCGTCCGGCGATGTTGTTGGGAAAATAAGTATTGTTGCCCGTGCCGGCGTAAACTCCGATCGAGCCGTTGAAAGTATTCGGATCGCAGCCTGCATTTTCTAGGGCGGCCCAAGCTATTTCTAAAAAAACGCGCTGCTGCGGGTCGGTAATTTCGGCTTCGCGGGGGTTCACGCCGAAAAATGCTGCATCAAACCGATCGGCCCCGTCAATAATTCCTCTAGCTTTGACGTAATTGGGATTTTGTCTGAGATTGTGGTCGATGCTGGGGTCTAGTTCTGCGTCGCCGAACAACGTTGTAGACTCCACTCCGCCGCACAAATTCTGCCATAATTCAGCGACACTGGCAGCGCCGGGAAAGCGGCCCGCCATGCCAATAATCGCAATGCCGTCAAGTTCTGAGTTTTCCTGCGAATTTGTCATAAATTAGGGTTTTTTGGTAGATTGCTTTTGCCGTTTAAAAGCAGCTTTTTGCCGATCGGCCCTGTCTTGAAATTTGTTGTTGGACGGGCTCGCGCTTTGTCCCTCGTTTAAATAATTTGCCAATTGGGCGATCGTCGGGTGCTGGAACAACTTCACCACTGGCAAGTCTTTACCTAACAGACCCCGAACTTGGACTGCAACTTGCAGCGTCATCAAAGAATTGCCTCCAATCTCGAAGAAATTGTCGTGAATGCCGACGCGATCGAGCTTCAGCAGCTTAGACCAAACACCCGCCAGCAAAAGCTCCAACTCGCTTTGGGGTGCAGCGTAACTCTGGGACTGTTCTTGTCGCTGCGAGTCAGGTGCCGGCAGGGCGCGGCGGTCGATTTTCCCGCTGGGCGTCTTCGGCATTGCCTCAACATTTACAAACACCGCAGGCACCATGTAATCTGGGAGTTGCCCTTGCAGGTAACGGCGGAGGTCGGCTATTGCCAATTGCTCCTCTGGATTGGCAACTATGTATGCAACCAGTCGTTTGTCCCCCGGTGCGTCTTCCCGCGCCAGCACCACAGCTTGTTTGACGGCGCGATGTTTTGCCAGCGCGGTTTCGATTTCTCCCAACTCTATGCGGAAGCCGCGAATTTTGACTTGACCGTCAATCCGCCCGATGTACTCGATGTTACCGTCGGGCAGGTAGCGAGCTAAATCTCCTGTTTTGTATAGGCGATCTTCGGAAGGCAGAAGGGAAAGATCGGATTCGATCGCGCTTATTTCATTGTGTTTAAAAGGATTGGGAATAAATTTTTCAGCAGTCAAGTCCGGGCGGTTGAGATAGCCCCGGGCCAAACAGATACCCCCGATGTACAGTTCTCCCCCTACTCCTAAAGGTATAGGCTCACCATCTTTTTGTAACAGATATATCTCCGTGTTGGCAATAGGGCGGCCGATCGGAGGCAGTGCGGGCCAATCTCCGGGCGGACCTGCGAGGGTATAAGCTGTTACAACGTGGCTCTCGGAGGGGCCGTATTGATTGTGCAGGGTACAATTTTCTAGCTGCTGAAAGAAACTGGCTATGTAACGGTTGACTTGCAACTGTTCACCGGCGGTGATTACTTCGCGCAGCGATTTCGGTACTAGCTGATAGGTATCGGCTGCTTCGGCTAAGTGTTGCAGGGCGATGAAAGGGAGAAAGAGCCTTTGAATTTTTTCTTGGTCGATTAGCTGCAACAAACTCTGGGCATCTCGCCGGATTTCTTCTGTGATGAAAACGAGGGTGCCGCCGGCACACCAAGTACAGAACATTTCTTGAAACGAGACATCGAAGCTGAGAGATGCAAATTGCAGGGTTTTGGCTGGGCCCTCAAGGGTGGAGTTTTGCAGTTGCCACGCTATTAGGTTGACTAGGGAACGGTGCGGGAGGGGAACTCCTTTGGGTTTGCCTGTGGAACCGGATGTATATATTGTATAAGTTAAATTTTGGGGAGAGACGCTGCTAGCTGGGTTTTCCGTGGTGTGACTGCTGATTGTTTCCCAGTCTGCGTCCAAACAAACGGCGCGGGCTTGATGTGCGGGCAGCCCCGCCACTAAGTGAGATTGAGTGAGGATAACGGGAGCTTGGGTGTCGGCTAACATGAAGGTCAGCCGTTCTTGGGGGTAGGCTGGATCGAGGGGAACGTAAGCTGCGCCTGCTTTGAGAACGCCTAAAACGGCGATCGCAATTTCTAAGGAACGTTCCATGCAAATAGCTACTAAAACATCGGGGCCGACGCCTAATTGCTGCAAGTAATGGGCTAGTTGATTGGCTTTGGAATTGAGTTCTAGGTAGGTGAGTTGCTGTTGGAGATTTTGGGAAAAAACAGCGGCAATGGCATCGGGCGATCGCTCGACTTGTGCTTCAAATAATTGGTGAACGCATTTGTCTTGCGGATAATTTGCTTGAGTTTGGTTCCACTCCTGCAACTGAGCAAGTTCGGCTGCTGTCAGCATTGACAATTTGCTGATTTTCTGCTGGGGATTCGCAGCTATACTTTCTAGCAAAGTTTGCAGGTGTCCCAACATTCGGGTAATGGCGGTCGGATCGAAGCGCTGGCGATCGCCCGCAATTTTCAACAGCAGTTCGGTTCCCCCGTATGCGTAAACAGTTAGGGGAAAACTTGTCTGTTCTAAAAGCTGAAATTCTCGGTTTTGCCAGTTGCCACCCAGAGCTTGCAAAGCAGAGTTAATGTGATATTTTTCAACTACTAGCAGGCTTTCAAATAAAGCTGTGCCGCGGGAAATCTCGCTCCATTCTTGAGTTTTTGCCAGCGGCACGTTCCCGTATTCTTGAAATGCCGTCCACTGAGTTTGCAGTTGTTTGAGCCAGTCTATCGCTGATAAATCGGGAGATACAATTACCCGAAACGGCAAAGTATTTATGAATAATCCTACCGCTGATTCTGCGTTTTCTAGATTCTGCGATCGGCTGTTGTAAATAGTTCCAAATACTACATCTTCAGAACCGGAACAGCGGCTCAAAAGTAAAGCCCACGCTCCTTGCATCAGGGTATTTAGGGTTAGTTGCTGTTCTTGAATGAGGGAGTTTAAGGCTGCGGTTACGCTGCTAGAAAGCCGGATTTCTGGTTCTGCTGATAAATTTTCTGTTGGTGTCACGAACAGGCCAGATGCCTGTTCCACAACTGATGAATTTCCTGGTGGGGCGGGCATCTTGCCGGCCCTTGAAAAATCCCCAACCAAAGGGGTAGGAGCGCTGAAACCCCTTAAGTATTGTTTCCAGAATGTTTCGGCTTTTGAGATGTCTGGCTGCTGCGTCCACTCGATAAAATCTCGATCGCAACGGGGCGGTTGTAATTCTAATGGTCGATCGGCACACAGAGATTCGTACAAGCTAAAAACTTCTTGCAAAACAAGGATTGCAGAGGTACTGTCAAGCAAAATGTGGTGATAAGTCCAGATCAGTTTGTACTCGGTTTCCGAGCAGCGGAACCAAGCCAAACGCATCAGTGGGGGTTGAGTTAGGTCAAAGCCTTGCAGGCGATCGGCTTGCAAATAGGTTTCGAGTTGGTGGGCGCGATCGCCCTCCGACAAATTGCGCCAGTCTTGTTCAACGCTTGGAAGTTCAACTTGTTGGTGTAATGTTTGCAGCGGAACTTCTTCACCTGACCAACAAAAACTCGTTCTCAAGATGGGATGCCGCTGCACTATTTGCTGCCAAGCTTTGAGGAAAGCTGAAACATTCAAATTTTCCCGGATGCTACAGATAGCTTGTTCGATGTCTATCCCTGATTGTTGACCCGAAAGGCTGTCGAACAACATCCCCTGCTGTATCGGTGAAAGTTGATAGGAAGATTCACTATCAGTGGTTGCGGACTGCGGGCGATCGTCTGCTGGCAATGACATATTTATTTATATTTAAGTATTGATGGAAAAGACTTTTGAGCAACTGTATGGGGATTTTTAAGGCTTTTTTAAGTAACTATTCATCCCCAAGCACGGTAAAATAATCGATCGCGTGCATCTGACATAATATTTTGTTTTTGGCTGTAATATTTTGTCACTTCAGCCGATGTTAACTCACACTCTACCGCCCTGTAAAGTACCTATGATACATTTTACGGGTAGTGCCATCTCATAGCATTTCCCGTTCAGCAACCGTGTAATTCCCCAGCCTGTAAATAGGAAAATTGCTTAATATTATGTTGACGATCGACTTTCTTCTCTCAAGAATAACTAAAGCCTTCAACATCTGCTATAAAAGGCTGACATCCGCACTCAACAGCAATGATTTGCATCCTGTCTGCTGGCAATCGCTGCCCTAGATTAGCTACAGCCAACCTCAACCTTTAAAGAAAGCTATGGGATATTTGATTGGTGCGATCGTCCTCGGAATGTTAATTTGGGCTGGGTTCGAGATTGTCCAAACAATCCGCAATTGGGAAACGAATCCCGAAGAGACCACCAGCAAAATTCAAGCTGAAATGGTCCAAGAAACATATCGCGGTCAATTTGGTGCCGATGCGCTGGAGGGAGGGAGTCAAGCTGTCGGAAACGCACTCCACGCCGGCCAGTGCGCCGCCGAAGCAGCAGCTTGCGAAGCTGCTCCAAATGCGATCGGTCATGTGGTAGAAGGCTTGTTGCACGTTCTACACCATTAATATCGTGTCTGCTAGCGTAAGTTGTGCAAATGTTTTTAATGCTGTAGCGGCGGGTTTTACCAATAATATTTACCCACACAAACAATCTCCTAAACCCGCCCCCCACAACTAATAACCTATATCAACCTTGACTTTTATCAAAGGGAAAAAATGTACATTCAGGTTTACCGTTAAGCGGCGGGTTTAGGAGATTATTAGTTTTTGGCGTAGATAGTTGGTAAAACCCACCCCCCTACCATCGCCCAAATCATACAAAAACCAACCAATCCCCAATGATATAAAAACACAAAATGAATGGAAAAAGCCATTTAAAATTTTCCATTCATTCTCAATTTTTACGCTTTCGGCTCAACCCAAACCGTCATCCCCTCAACCCTCAAACCTTTGCCGCGAGTGCCGCAATATTGACCGTTAGCAGTAACAGGAGTATCGCCCACATTCTGGATGTGAGCCGTATAAAATACGTCGTATTTATCAGCTTGCGGCCCTGTCAGGCGGGCGGCAAATCCCTCAATGCGCTTGGCTTTGCCCCGGAAACCGGCCAACTCCCCTTCTGAGATCCAAGCAGTATCGCCAACTCCTTCAACGTGAGCCATGTACTGCAAATTTAAACCGGCAACGGGAGGCTCTATTTTAATTTGAAATCCTTCGACGCGGCGGCCTTGAGCTTTAGTACCCGCATATTCTCGATCGCTAAAAGTTCGATCGCCAATTCCTTGAATATGCGCCAACACTTTTAAACCCACAGGCGCCACTGTTTGGGAACTCGCAGACGGCGCGATCCAAACTTTGATGCCCTCTATTCTCAAAGCTTTGCCGCGAGTGCCGCAATATTCGCCGTTGGAGGACACGTCGGTGTCGCTGATATTCTGAATGTGAGCGCTATAAAATACGTCGTACTTATCAGCTTGCGGCCCGCTCAACCGCACCGCAAATCCTTCAATTCGTTTCGCTTGACCCCGAAAACCCGCCAATTCTCCCTCGCTAAGCCAAGGAGTATCGCCAACACCTTCGACGTGAGCCATGTACTCGACATTTAAGCCGGGAATTGGCGGATCGATATTAATCGCAAATCCTTCGACGCGCAGCCCCCGCCCCTTAGAACCCGCGTATTCTTGAGCACCGAAAGTTCGATCGCCAATTCCCTGAATGTGCACCAAAACTTTGATTCCCAAACCGCCCTCTACAGGAGCTTGTTGAATGTCCCGAGGTGCCCCAAAGACAATGTTCCCGGAATCGGTTGTCTGAAGAGACTTAGGTACTTCCACGCTGGGAACAATAATCACCTCGTGCATGGGGACAGAAGGTGCGGGGGATTCCAAAATCTGGATTTGTGGCGCAACTGTAACTTGTTTAGGTGCCACATTTCCTGACGGGATGACAATCACTTCTGGCAAAGGTTCGGCGCTGATTTTTTGTTCGGGCGCTGCTTTAAATGCGGGTTCGACTTTTGCAGGTGCTGCTTTTACCATCTCAGCAATGGTTAATTTGCCTCTGGAAATGGCTACGGCTATTTGTTTGCCAAAAGCGGCGCTGACTGTTTCTTCGAGAATTACCCACTGTTCGTCATCTAATTTGTCTTGCTGTTCCACCAGGGCGAGCACTGCTGAAACTGGGTGTTTGCCGCTGATTAAGGATTCTGCGTCAGAATGCAGTTGAGTTGGGGTTGATTCGGAAATCGCGCGCTGCAGTTCGCGGGCTTTGGCATGAACTGATTGTAAGGGTGCGAAGTCGCTTTGTTCGCGGTGGGCGATCGCCAATACTCGCTCGATCACTTTCAATGCTGCATCGCGAATTTCTGCTTTACCTTCGGAAGCTGCGGCAGTCTCGACTAAGTTTTGAATGTCTTTGAGGGAAGCAATTTCCCCCGGTGCGATCGCGGATTTGTTGAGTTCGAGAGCTTGTTTTTGCACACCTGCAAAGTTGCGGCTGTAGGCTGCTACTTCTTGCAGCAAGCTGTCAGAGGGAGGAAGGCCGGAGTCTTGCAGTTGTTTTGCTGCTTGGGAGAGGCGATCGGCCAAATTAGCATAAGTTTCCGATAGTCGGGCTATTTGTTGTAGCAAATCTTTATGAGCTAGTTCCATATGTCTTGCCGTAAATATTTAACTTGCTGATTATAGACGTTGAGCGTCTTCTGAAGGTAGAAGGCAGTAGTCATCAGTGATTAGTCCCAGGGAAAAAGAAAAATGCTTCCCCTCTCCGGCTCCTCCACTCGGACACTCTCCGACTTCCCCATGCAGACACCCGGACACTCTCCGACTCCCCAGTCTCCGACTCCGCCTCTGGCATCCCCCGCGTGATCGCCGTCACAACCGTGCAAATACTTAGTCACACTCTCCGACTCCGGTTGTCACGAGTGCCCCGTAACAATGTCACAGATATCGAGCAATAGCCGTCACTGCTGATCCTGTGAAAACAGTTGATACTGATGCTTGAACCAATAAAACCCCGAAGTGTTATGGTACTAATTCGCGATCTCGCCCAGCAAGCTCTGGCTCTAGGCTATCTAACCATTGAAGCCGAAAATCAACTGCGGCGGATGTTAACTACCACCACGTATGACTTAGAAGACTTAAATGCTTTTATGGCTTTGCAACTAGCAGCTATGTCCGGAGGAGTGAAACAAGAGTCTCGCGAGCTGAAAAAATTTGAAATCTTTGGCGAGACGGCTTCCGAAACTTCCTGTTAGTAACTTGTTTGCTTTTGATTAGTTCAAATTTAGTAAGGGAAATTTCTACCGTGCAGATTCGTGAAGTTGTAAAACAAGCTATTGCCGCTGGATATCTGAGTTTGGAAGCGGAAAATGAAATGCAGAAGATTTTTTCCTCAGCCAAGTGTGATTTGGAAGATTTGAATGCTTTTATGAGCTTGCAGTTAGCTGCCATGGCGGGTCGCGTAAGGCAAGAGTCTTTGGAATTGATAAAAATGCCAAGTTTTCCCGAAACGAATTAACTAGCTTTATTCATTCATGTGGTTTCAGGCAAAATAAATATTAATTAATCAATTTACTAAAAAAAGTTTATTTAAGAGTTAATTTTTCTAAGGTATAACTAATTAATTTTACCACTCTTGCTATCTTGCTTCACTCGGTAGTAAGCCAATCAACTCTAATTTAAATGATTTTTAAAATAAATGTTTAAGTTTGTAGGCAGGACTTAGCTCCTCAAAGGCAAGGCGGGAATGACCAGACCTATCACCCTGTTTGCCGACTAACCGTCGATCATTATGATTCAAAGGTTATTTCTTGTTATATCAATTCCGGTTGCACTCCTTATGATAGGTTTGAGCAACTTTTTCACTACATTGACAGGTCTGGCGGGGAGGATCGCCAACAATTTATGATAAGTGATTAACTCGAATTGGTATGAAAAAGCTAATATTATTTACCCTCGATTAATCGCAATCAAATTGGTTAGTAGTGAGACCGTGAACCTTCATCAAACGAGTTGGTAATTTCGGTATCACTAGCAACATCGTAAGGTTATTTTGCCAAATTTAATATACTCCATGAAACTATTTCCTACGACTCCGACGCTCTAGCTCTTTTATTACTCTCAGAACAAACAGCGACATTAAAGCGCCAATCAATGCCAGTTGCCACAACCCGCATCCTGCCGCAGTTCCTAAAGCTGCTGATACCCAAATAGCGGCGGCAGAGGTGAGTCCGTGAACTTCAACTTTACCTATTTCCTCTTGATTTTGCCGCAGGATTTCTCCGCCTCCCAAAAACCCAATCCCGGCAGCAATGCCTTGAATTACGCGCGCTACAGCATCTCCTCCGTTTTCATTTTTACCAATTGCCAGCGGCATTAAAACAAACAGTGCAGAACCCATACTAACTAGCATATGAGTTCTCAATCCCGCTGGTTTGTTTCTGAGTTGGCGCTCCCATCCAATAATTCCGCCAACAAACATGGCTAGGCACAACCTTAACATTATGCCTAGCCAATTATCGGGAGACCACAAGTTAGCGATCGACAATGTTTTACTGCAAATAATTAATCCGAAGATTCCAATATTAGCGGAGTACGATGTCCGATCGCAATCTTACTGCTAAATCTTGTTCCGGGCGAATCACGAGTACGTCAACGCTGCGCCGCCCCAACAATACTCCAGCTAAAGCGCCGATCCCAGCGCCTCCTAATACTTCTTCCGTGGCGATGGCTTTGTCGCCGGTAATGCCTGCTAGTGCTGCTGCTGCTGCTGCACCCAAGGCTGCACCTTGGGCTACTGAACCTGTACCAGCACCTTTTTGGACTCTTTCGGTTCGGGTAATAATTCCCGAATAGCCATCAATCCGATAGCGTTGGCGGCGGCTGATAATTAACTCTCTGGCAACAAATTGAGTACCACTTTGATTGCCTCTTCTGACAGGTTGCAGTGCCCCGACTATCTGGCTGCCTGCGGGGATTAATACTCTGCCTTGAGGTGTGCGGATGTCTCGCGCTACTGTTAAAGTTAAAGGTGCAGTTTCTTCGCGGGTGACAATTATTTTGTCTTTTTCATAGCTAACTGGAATTACACTGCCCGATGGAATTCGGATGCTATCAAATTGGGAAATTCGTTGTTGAGCTTCTGCGGGATTAGCTACCACTAGGGGCGCGCTGGTTCCAACTGTAATGCCCAGTGAGAGGATTGCTGCTGTTGCTGAACGCCATTTTTGAGAAGTAATCATATAAATTGTCTCCTTGCTTCGGTTTTTGTTTACTTAGGAACGCACTACTGCTAAATTTGTTTCTTGTTTCGCATTCATCTGATGTTTTGATTATGGCAGGCTTGAATTCTACCAGTTGGGAAGATAAGGTCGATAATCCAGAAGTTGAAAATTTAGAAAAATCGAGAAAATCGGCAATACAGGGGCGATCGGGAAGATAAGGAAGATAGTCAAAAGTCAGCATTCAACAGTCAACAGTCAACAATTAATTGTTGAGAGCGTTTAAGGCTAACAATCCAGCACCGAAAGCTGGTTCGTATCGGGGCGAAATTACCTTAGCTTTTGGGGCGATCGCACTTATTGCAGCTTCAAACCGACCTCGGCAATTTGCCTCGCCGCCCCACACACCTCCTACGAGCACAATTTCAAATTCTTCTGTTTGGTTAAATAGCGCTGAAATGGCTATTTTTGTTGAATAGATTAATTCTGCCACAGCATTATTGATAATGCCGTCAGCGACGCGATCGCCCTCTGCTGCTGCTCGATCGACTATCGGCGCTAAAGTTGCAATTTCTTTGACTCCCCAACCGCGCCCGTAAACGACTTCTACCAATTCTTCTAGGTTATTGAGGCCTAAATGCTTTTGAAATTTTTCGGCAAGCAGGGTAAAATCTTCGCGTCCGTCATAGAACTTCAAAGCAGCTTGCAAACCCTGAATGGCGATGTTATATCCGCTGCCTTCATCGCCTAAAATATATCCCCAACCGCCGACTCGTTTAGTTTTCCCGTGACGGTTTTGCCCGAAAACAATCGAACCGGTTCCTGAAATAACGGCGATACCCACTGGATGACCTGTACCGCCAGCAAGTGCGATCGCGCAGTCGCTGCAAATTACTATATTCCTGGGCAAGAACGATCGGGTTACTGGTAAAGTATTTGTCAACTGCAAGTTCTGCACTACAAATTGCACTATTTCACGATCTTTTGGACGCCCGACACCTGCTAGTCCCACACCAATTGCTTCTATGTTGAGATTGCCTACTGCCTCGACCTGAGCGGACAGAACTGCTCGTTCGATCGCCAATTGGATGGATTGTTTTGCTGTCTCAATTCCCAGGGTTTGATAATTTGACGGCCCTGCTTCACCCCGTCCTAAAACAAGGTGGTTGTCATCCATTAAAAGGCAGATAGTTTTAGTGCCGCCGCCGTCAATGCCGAATACATAACTCATGAATAATTTAGAGAATAATAGAGCAACCCAGATTAACAGAGATATCTCTATTCTAGGCTTTGTACAATCCGAGTGAACAGAGATGTTGCACCATTGTCAATAAGCCTTTTATGAACAGGCAAGATGCCTGTTCCACAAGAAAATCTACTCTTTTTGGAACAGGCATCTTGCCTGTTATTGAAAATGGTGCAAGATGTGAGATTAAATCGACAGAGCAATGCTAATAATAATTAAACCTAATAAAGCTAACCAAACGAGATGGCGCTGACACCAATTTTTGATTGATTGCGGCCAGCCGCTGCTGATGTAATGGCTCGTCTGTGGCACAAGTGGCTCAGCTCGATCGTGATAAAGCGTGCATTCTTTGGCAAAGGGACGCTGCGGGTAGTTGCAAGTGTCGTCTTCGTGATAAATACAGGTAGGGCAGAGAAATTCTTCGGGTTTCGATCGATAAAGAGGGATACCCGGATGACCGAAAGCTTTGAGGGGGATTTTGCAGTGTGGACAGGCGAGCGCTTGGGCGTCTACAGGTTGGTGACAGCGGGGGCAATCAGGCATAGACAGCAAGGTTATGGGGTAATGTGGTGGGTAGGCTCATTAGCGGGTTTTCCGAACGCCGATTAGCGCGATCGGCTCGCCATCAGGCGGCTGGATGCTCCAAAATAGAAAGGTAGTTGTGCGCTGATGTAACTTTAAGTTTACAGATGGTTTCGCAGCGACAGCAGGCGACCTGAGCCGATCGGGTATGAAAGGGCAAACATTAGGAAAAATCTATGGATAACAATAGCAACTTACTCAAACAACTGGTAATGCTGGGCATTGGTACTACCTCCCTGGTGGCAGAGAAATTGCAGGAAGTCAGCGAGCAATGGGTCAAAGATGGCAAAATCAATTCCGAGCAAGCCAAAACCTTTGTGGATGACATGACCGAGCACCTCAAGTCTGAACAAGGCAATTGGGATACGCAGTTACAGCGGCAACTACGGAATATGCTGCAAGATATGGGAGTTCCCCGACAGTCCGAAATGGATGAGTTGCGGGGAAGGCTCGATCGTTTGGAACGTCAGATGCGGGATTTAGAAAACCGTAACTGGCGCTGAGGTCGATCCTCTTCGAGGGCTTCGCTAACGCCCGCGAGGAGTTCGCTGCTATCTTGTGATAAAATTGTCACCCAAAGGCAGAAGGCTAAAAAAGGCACTTATGTAGAAGCCACTTATGTAGAATTACAAACATTCTGACTTCATACTTTTGCCTTTAAAATTATCTGAAACCTGCCGTTTTTTGGTGGAAAAGTTCAGATAACATTTGGTAGTTCTTGTTGTACTAGATGTCTTAGATATCTGAGATATCGCGGTTAAAAGTATCAGGAGGATTAATTTTGCGAGGAGTTCTAGTCAGCTTGGGGGTAATGCTGGTTTGCTTTTTGTTTTTGATAGTCGCTCAAATGGGCGGTTCTGGGTCCCAAGCAGTTGCCGCCGAATTGAACAATCTTTTACCCGAGACTGCTATTGAGAAGTTGTCAGCACAGTCTTTGAATGAAAATAACTTGCTAGTAGCTGATGCTACTTTACCGAAGGTACCAGCTACTATCGCTGGCAATAACATGACTGATAATACTGAGAAAACTGTCACCACCGATTCCGGTCTGAAATATGTGGAATTGAAACAGGGTGATGGGGCGACTCCAAAAACCGGCCAGACAGTTGTGGTACACTACACTGGAACTTTGGAGGATGGCACGAAGTTTGACAGTTCGCGCGATCGCAATTCTCCTTTTCAGTTCAAAATTGGCGTAGGTCAAGTAATTAAGGGTTGGGATGAAGGTGTCGGTACGATGAAAGTTGGAGAACGCCGCAAGTTGATTATTCCCCCTGAACTCGGTTACGGTGCTCGCGGTGCGGGCGGGGTGATTCCTCCTAATGCTACGCTGATTTTTGATGTGGAATTGTTGAAAATCGCTGGCTAGGTAGCTCAAAACCTAATTCAACGTAAAACTTTTACGGTGTTTAGAAACCCGGTTTTTTTAAGAAACCGGGTTTTTGGGTATGTTCTGGTGGATTTACGATCGCTTCGGAGATGCCAGATTGCGAAAGCAGGTAAATTGGGCGTCAAATAATAGTTTGATGATTCCTGTGGGGCCGTTTCTGTGTTTGGTAATAATTACTTCTGCAATTCCGCGATCGGGCGAATCAGGGTTATAGTATTCATCGCGGTAGAGCATAATTACTAAATCCGCGTCTTGCTCGATCGATCCGCTTTCGCGTAAATCAGACATCATGGGCCGCTTGTTTGTCCTCGCTTCCACACCGCGACTCAACTGAGATAAGGCAATAATCGGCACGTTGAGTTCGCGGGCTAAACCTTTAAGACTTCTGGTAATTCGAGATAGTTCTTGCACGCGGTTGTCGCTGGTACCTTCCATTAATTGCAGGTAATCTAGCAAGACTAATCCTAGGGTTCCGCCTTGTTCTGCTTGGAGGCGGCGGACTTTCGATCGTATTTCTGTGACGGTAATATTGGGAGTATCGTCAATAAATAGGGGTAGTTCTGATAAATTGCCAATGGCTGTACTGATTGGTTCCCATTCGTTTTGACTGATTCTACCCGATCGCAATCGGTTACTTTCTATTTTGGCTTCGCTGGACAGGATACGCTGCACTAGCTGTTCTTTCGACATTTCTAAGCTGAAAACGGCAACCGGCAATTTTTGCTGTCCAGCGGCGATGTGGTGGGCGATGTTGGTACAAAAGGCCGTTTTTCCCATCGCCGGCCTAGCTGCAACGATGATTAAATCCGATCGCTGAAAGCCTCCTGTCATAGCATCTAAGTCATAGAAACCGCAGGGAATACCGGGAAGTGTCAGGCCTTCATTGCGATTTTCTAGGTCTTGAAATGTTTGGTTTAATGTTTCGCCGATCGACACTAAATCCTGTTGTGGGCGTTCTTGAGTTATGCTGAAAATTTCTTGTTCGGCGCGGTCTAAGACTGTTTCTAGCGGTGTTGCCGTCTCGTAACCTAATTGTACTATGTTGTTGCCAGCTTCGATTAATTTGCGGCGCTGATATTTGTCTTCAACTAAAACTGCATATTGGTCGATGTTGACTGCGGAAACTGTGCGATCGACTAATTGTGCTAATTTAGTTAGTCCTCCTACTTGCTCTAACTGGTTGCGGTCTGTTAGCGCCGTTGTTACCGTCATTAAATCGGTAGGTTGACCCTGTAAAAATAGCCCTAATGCCGATCGATAAATGACTTGATGAGCGGTGATGGCAAAAAACTCCGGTCGCAGCAGTTCGGCAATTCGGGAAATAGCTTCGGGGTCAATTAAAATCCCGCCCAAAATTGCTTCTTCTGCCTCTATATTTGTCGGCATCAAATCGCTCATTAGTCAATATTTCTCAGTCATTAGTTATTACTTGCCAGTTATTAGTCGTCTGTTCTCAATCTGTCAGGAAGGTGTTACTCACTTCGCAAGTTAGCAGTGCTTAGTTGTTAGCTAATGACTAATGACTAACAACTAATGACTGATGACTGATGACTGATGACTCTTAATTACATCGGAACAACTTGAATATCAACTTCGGCGGTAACTTCTGCGTGTAGTTTGATTTCAGCTTTGTATGTACCAGTTTGGCGAATTTCGGGCAGAGTGATGCCGCGCCGATCGACTTCTTGACTGGTAGAGTTGAAAATCAGTTCTGCTACTTCTTGGTTGGTGACAGTACCAAAAATCGCGTCAGCTTCGCCAACTTGCTTGGAGATGATAAAAGGCCCAGCCGATTGGAGGGCGGTTTTGCGGACTTCAGCTTGCTGCTTGAGCTCTAGCTGGCGCAGTCTTTCTTCTTCACGGCGGCGTTCTGCTTGCTTCAGAATGCCAGGAGTGGCTCTAAATCCCATTCCTTGGGGTACTAGGTAGTTGCGGGCGTAGCCCGGGGCTACTTCTACTACGTCGCCAGCTTTACCGAGTTTGCTGACATCTTTATTTAAAACTAATTGGACGCGCTTGGCCATGATCGTGGGTTCTGGGATTTTAACTGCAACTTTTTATAATAGCGAAGTTTGAGGGGCGATCGCAAGGAAGTTCGGCAACGGATGTAACGGATGTAACGGATGGATGTTGAGATTGGAGGTTCCAGCGAAGAAACAGGAATAATATTTTTAACAAGCAAATTCAGTTTTAAATTACGCAAAAAGGGGGTGCTGTAATGAGCCAAATCAACTGCAGTGCCATGTATTACCTAGCACTCAGGCTTTATTTTCAAGGCGCTGGGCGACGATCGATCGCGCTACAGTAGCAACTAACTGGGTCGGATCGATCGGCTTGGCTAAGTGTTTGTCAAATCCGGCTTGCAAAACTTGGCGCTCGTTCGCTTCTCCAGCATAGGCCGTTAAGGCGATCGTCAACAACTGCCGATACTCAGGCGCAAGCTGAGTGCGGATGCGATTTATCAACATATATCCGTCCATCTGGGGCATTCCAATGTCGCTGACGAGCAAATCCGGTGCAGTTTGTTCGATCGACTGTAGCGCCTCAGCACCAGATGACAGCGAAATAACCTCTGCACCCGCTTCCTCAAGCACGAAAGCGACAAAATCTCGCGAGTCGAGTTCATCATCTACCACCAAAATTCTCAATCCAGCTAGCGGCAAGGATGGCATATCGGGACTAGCAGCTCCATGACGTTCTTCCTCCCCCTGCCTTCTAGAATCATCATTTAATAGCGGTAATCTCACCGTAAACGTCGCTCCTTGACCTTCTCCGGCGCTTTCTGCAAACACGGTTCCGCCGTGAAGTTCGATCAGTTGGCGGACGATCGCCAATCCCAGTCCCAAGCCTCCAAATTTGCGCGTTGTAGCGCCATCTTCTTGTCGGAAATGGTCAAAAACATAAGGCAAGAAATCGGGAAGAATACCTTTACCCGTGTCCGTGACTTGAATTTGAGCTTGGCGTGCGATTTGCGCTAATCGAACTTCAACTTGACCGCCTTCGGGTGTGAATTTCACCGCATTTGATAACAAATTCCACACAATTTGTTGCAAGCGACTTGTATCGCCGAGAACTTGCCCGACATCGGGATTTAATATTGTTTGAATTTGAATTTTTTTAGCTTCGGCTGCTAATTGCACGGTTTCCACGGCAGACGGAATAATGGTTGCCAGATTCACCGGAGCAACATTCAATCTGAGTTTTCCTTGCAGAATCCGAGACACGTCAAGCAAGTCTTCGATTAATTGAGATTGCAGTCTGGCGTTGCGCTCGATCGTCTCAAAGGCCTTGGCAGTTTGAGCCGGCTTCAGCTTGCCGCCGACGAGCAGTTGCGACCAGCCTAAAATCGGATTTAAGGGCGATCGCAACTCATGAGAAAGCACCGCCAGAAATTCATCTTTAATGCGGTTAGCTCGCTCGGCTTCCGCGCGGGCAGTTTGTTCTAATTGGAGAACCATATCGCGCTCGGTTTCCACTTGTTTGCGCTCTGTAATGTCGATAACAGAGCCGATATAACCCTCAAATTGTCCCCTTTCGGAAAATCTGGGAGCCGCCGCATCGATCACCCAAGAATATCCGCCATCCTGGCGCCGGAGGCGAAATTCTACGCGGTACGGTTCCTGGCGTTCGTTGGCGGTCAAGAACGCATTTTTGGCCTTTTCTCGGTCTTCTGGATGCGCCGCGTTTACCCAACCCAATCCCAAACCTGTTTCCTCAGTTTGACCTGTGAATTCATACCAGGTTTCGCTCAAGAAAGTGCAATAGCCTGTGGAGTCTGTTACCCATACCATAAATGGAGCATTGTTAGCCATATTGCGGAATCGTTCTTCGCTTTCTTGCATCGCTGCTTCTGCTTGTTTGCGTTCTGTGATATCCCGACAGACAATCACTCCGCCTTTGATTTCGCTGCTAGCATCAACTACTGGATAACCGCTGATACTGATCCAGCGACCTTCGGAATCTTCGCGGCGCACAAATACCTCTACATCATTGACATATTCACCTTTGATTGCTCTGGCTAGAGGTAGTTCAGCGTTGGGGAAAAGGGTTTTTTTGTCAGGCAAAAATAGTCCGTAGGTGCTCGACCATTCCTCATGGGATTTTTCATTCGATAGCGGGCCGAATATGCTTGCGGCGGCTCGGTTAAACAACACCAACTCCCCTTGTTGGTTGGCGAGAATCAAACCGTCACCAATGCTGTCAATGATTACTTGCAATAACTTAGTTTGTTCTTGCATGGCGACTTCTGCTTGTTTGCGATTTGTGATGTCGCTGGAGATGCCAATCAAGCCGATGACTTCTCCCGCCTGATTGCGGTAGGGGGCTTTCATTACCAGAAATGTCCGAATGCCATCGTGAGATTCTTCGAGGACTTCTGTTTGTCCAGACTCCATAATGCGCCGATCGTTTTCCGTGACTGTGACTGCAAGTTCTGTTACTGGGTATAAATCCAGATCGCGACCACCAATTACTTCAGAAGCAGGTTTGCCCATTATTTCCAGCGTGGCTGGATTTGCATAAATAATCCGTCCTTCTCGATCTTTGACAAAAATTGGCGTGGGTGCTGACTCGTTAATTACGTTCAAAATCGCATTCTTTTGCCGCAGTTCTTCTTCAGTGCGTTTGCGATCGCTAATATCGCTCCAATAAGCCGTAAATCCTTCGGCGGCTGGATAGGCGCTCACTTCTATATACATTTGGAGCGACGGCGAAAACTCTTCAAACTTGACAGAAACTTGCTCGTTAACGACTCGATGAAATTCTTGATATGCCCTCGAATTAGATTCTTTCTCGGCGGGGAATACCTCCCAGATCGATCGACCTAGCAAGTCTGATCGAGAGCGAGAAAGCAATTTTTCTGCTGTGGTATTAACGTAGGTATAGCGCCATTGTGAATCGATAGCCATAAAGGCATCAGTAATACTTTCTATAATATTGCTGACTTGCTGGGAGGCCGCTAGCACCGCGAGTTCAGCGTTTTTGCGATCGGTGATGATTTCGCAAAAAATCATGATGCCGCCAATCTCATTGGTATTGGTTCGCCAAGGGTGAATTTCCCACTGCACCCAGTCGATTAAGCCATCAGGCCGGGGAAACAGATCTTCTTTGCAGAGTTCGACTGCTCCCGCCAGACAGCGCTGGTGGATTTGTTTGAAACGATCGGGCAAATTGGGAAAGATGTCGTAGTGCGATCGACCCACAATGTTTTGATCGCCGAGCCCGTAACTTGATAGCCAGCGGTCGCTCACCAGCATATACCGCATCTGGCGGTCAAACATCGCCACCCCCGCAGGCGAATGTTTAACGAACAGCCGCAGTTGTTCTTCCTGTTGCCGCAAGCGATTCTCTGATTGTTTGCGATCGCTGATTTCTTTGAAAAGTAAGGCGACTTTTCGGCTGTGTGGCTCAGGAGTGCGGAACGCCAAAACCTCGAACCAGCGGTTCATGACTTCCGAGCCGTGCTCGAAGCGCAAGGACTCCCCCGTCAGCGCGACTTTGCCGTACATCTCAAACCAATAATCTTCGAGATCCGGAACGAGCTGCCGCGCCGTTTTACCCGCAGGTTGTTCGAGTCCGGTTTGTTTCAAGAAGGCCGGATTGACTTCCAAAAAGCGGTAATCGATCGGCTTTTCGTTGGCGTCAAACAGCATTTCGATGATGCAAAAACCTTCGTCTAGGGACTCAAACAAAGTGCGATAGCGTTCCTCGGAACGGCGCAAAGCAGCAATAGCTTGTTTCCGCTCGCTAATATCCATAAACGCCGCCACACAGCCACGAACTGCACCCTGCTCGTCAAATAACGGCACCGCATTCACCAACCAATCAAAGGCAACCCCATCCTCGCGCACCATTTGAATTTCCATATCTCGCACTTGGACGCCGGAAGCCACGGCTAGTTGCATGGGCAGTTGTTCTCCGGGAATTTCTTCTCCGTTGCGGAATCGTCTAAACGGAAGGGCTGCGGCTTGCTCTCCGGTTCCAGAAACATTTGTATCGGGCGGCACTATCAACATCGACTGGGCAAACCGGTTAGCACGAATTACTTGACACTGTGGGTCGTCGGCGATCGTAATACCGACGGGTACAGCATCAAGTATCGATTGCAGTTCATTAACTCGTCGCTCTAGTTCTTGGTTGAGCCGTTGAATTTCTTTTTTGGTAGCTTTGCGTTCGGTAATTTCATGCACCGTCACATTCACGCCCAAAACGCGATCGTCCTCGGCTTTCAGCGGATAGAGACTCAACAGCCAATCCTGTTCGACTCCCGGCTGTGCTGAGTTCGTCCTGCGAACTTCGAGCTGTTGAAGTGGAACTTTAGTTTCAATAACTTGTCGGTAAAGCGGCTCTAAATCATCTGCCATTTCTGGCAAGATTTCGCGCAATGTTTTGCCGATGTGGGCGGCGGCTGGAACTCGGTTAATTTCTGCGAGGCGATCGTTGAGGCGCACAAACCGCAACTCAGTATCAAGGAAGCAAAGTCCGATCGGCGCGCTAGCATAAATCGCCTCGATTTCTGCTAGTTGTTGCTGCACTGTTTGCGCTTGTTTAACAAAAGCAGCCCGAGCCGCTTTCTCCTCGGTGACATCTTGAAAATAAACGGCAAGTCCCGAGGCGATCGGATAGGCTCGTACCGCATACCAAGCATTGAGCGGCGGATAAAAAGATTCAAAACTAACCGTAACTTGGAACGTGGCGGCGTTGCGATATTCCTTTTCAAACAAACTGCCCACTGATTCGGGAAACTCTTCCCAAATGCTGTTGCCAATCAAATCTTTCGAGGGTCGATTCAGCCACCGCGCTGCTTGCGAATTGAGGTAGGTAAAGCGCCAGTCTCGATCCAAAGCAAAGAACCCGTCGGAAATACTTTCGAGGGTGTCTGACAGTTGTGGCGCGGGCGCGTTACAGACTGGTTCGGGCTGAGGTTGAGCGATAGGAGTGAAGGTTGTTACTACCGCATAGGGAGTCGATCGATCTCCCTGAAATAAAGGTTGAGAATTGAGCGTCAACCAAATCAATTCTCCCTGTGGCCGATCAAAGCCCATGATGACATTTAAACAAGGTTGCCCGGTTTGCAGCGCCACCATCGCCGGATGCGTCTCGCCGGGAAAATCCGACCCATCTTCACCCACAGTCTTCCACCGACTGTTGATTGAAGTGCATAAAAGCATCTGTTCTGCTGTCATCCCCAACAGATCCTGGGCGTGACAATTGCAGCCCTGAATGCTACCGTCTGCCAATTGCAGAAGCATCCCTACATCGGTTGGCCAAGGCGCGGCTCGGTAGAACACTTTGTTAGAATCCGTTGAAACAGATGGGTCGATTTTTGCTTGGGGTTCAGTATTGCGTGGGTTTTGCATCGGTTTCTAACAACGCTCATTTTACTTTTGGCAAAGCAAATCGCGATCAATAATAGGGAAATAAGCAGAGGAACTTTTGATTTGAGCAGGGTGACACTTCAAACCTAAGATGGATGTCGATCATTCTGCGGTAATATCGATCTCTAGACAATTTATTTTATCGTAGAGTCCCACGTCTGAACCAGTCGCGGGATTGAGCACAGGCGACGGGGAATTTTCTGGCTGTTTCAAATGGCAGGTTAGTCCATCTCATTATTTTTCGCGTTGCTGCATATTACCAATGGCTGTTGCTCGTTTTCGGGTGCGAACAGATGGTACTTGCACACAGATAAATAAGTAGATGAAGCTTGCAAATACATAACCCCTCTCTCGCAGCGAGTGAAACGAAGCAATCGCTCTTGTTATCCCCGCCTTACATTCTGTTACATTGTAAACTTTATTTGCGCCTAACTACTTAGAATCCCCGTTTGTTTGTGTAAATCTAACCGGAAATTTAGGCAATATTTTGTTCGTCTCAACGGTAAATGGGCGATCGCATTTACCTGAATACAGGGTCGCCTACTTGCTCAATTCCCAACGTTTGTCTCACCTTTGCCGTTCATCTCACAAACTTAATCCTATGCACATATTCACAGCAGCCGATCGCACCTATATTCTGGGGTTAGCAGCACTTCTCAAGTCTGTAGATCTGAATATTAGCCAATCTGGGGAGGAGCCGGTCAAAATTAGCGTTGTATCTACCAGGATATATTCACAGCAAAAGGAACAGTTACAGAATTGCTGCAAATACCAGATTGAATGGCAAGAATTGCAATCTAATTACGGCCAACTTCTTTCGATATCAGGTTCTAAACTTCCTTACGTTAAATTGGAGCCGCGAAAATATACCAAAGAAACAGAAAGGCTGATTTGGCTCGACAGCGATACGATCGTTCTGGGCAGCTTAAAGCCGCTGTGGAACCTAGATTTTCAAACTCTGCCGATAGCAGCAGCCGCCAACTTCTGGGGAAATCCCAACAATTATCTAGATCCAAACCCTTATTTCAATAGTGGTGTTTTAGTTTACAACATGAAGCTTTGGGAGGAAGAGCAACTGTCGGAAAAGTTGCTCCAAAATGCTAGAACCCACGTTTGGGGCGATCGCGATCAAGGTGCATTAAATTCTGTTTTAGTGGGAAGGTGGAAGCAATTAGACCAAAGATGGAACAACCACAATACTGATGATATGTCAAGTAAAGTGATGCACTTTATGTCAAGACCAAAACCGTGGGAAAGCACTGCCCCCAATCAATTATGGCTTGATATGTTGTCTCAGACACCGTTTAAGGACGAACTAGAAAAAATTCCAAATAAGTTTAAGGGGCTGTCGAGCTTTCACGTAAAATACCAAAGACTTGACAGGTGGTTGAGCGAACCGATACTCAAGTTTAAGAGTTACCTGAAACAAAAAAAACGTTAAGGTCAAAATTGGTCTTTCATGCCGCGCAATCGAGCGAAGGTTTGCACTGGATCGGAGGTGTTGGCTGCTGATTGCAGGTTGGGAAAATCCCAGCGCAAAAATGGGTTTGTGCTTTTTTCGAGGCCGATCGATGATGGTATTGTAGGTTGCGATCGACTCCGCGCTTCCTTGACTTCGGCAAAGCGCTGCTGTAAATCGGGATTGTCGCCATCCACAGTCAAGGCAAATTGCAGGTTGTTCAGCGTGTATTCGTGGGCGCACCAGACTCTCGTACTATCGGGCAAGTTTCGCAGTTGCCCCAGAGAGGCTAACATTTGGGCGGGAGTGCCTTCTTTGAGCCTGCCGCAGCCTCCTGCAAATAAGGTGTCGCCGCAAAACAACTCGCCTGTTTCGCTGGGGTTGCTGGGGGGGAAATAGTAGGCGATGTGAGCTTTTGTGTGGCCGGGTAGGAAGAAGACTTCGGCGGTTCTGTTGGCAAAAGAAACTCGATCGCCCGCTTGTAAAAACACTTGCTGTCCGGGAATTCTGCCTCGGTCTTCTGCGCCACCGTAAACTTTAATTTGGGGAAAGCGATCGATCAGTTCCTGATTGCCGCCTATGTGGTCGCTGTGGTGGTGGGTAATGAAAATTTCGGTTAATTCGGCTCCGAGTGCTTGCAGTTGCTCTAATACTGGCTGCGATCGTGCTGGATCGACGACGGCTGCTGTGTGGCGATCGGGGTCGTGCAGCAAGAAAATGTAATTGTCGGAGAGTACCGGAAGCCGATAAACCTGCATAGAAAAGTGCCTCTCTCGGAAAAATATTATATAATTAAGTTAGCCAGAACGCTATCCGAAGGCTGATTGCAGATTTATTAAGTCCGCATATCTATCTTGGGAAGTAAAACTCTGATACGTTATTTCTGCTATTGATCCAAGTGATTTACGGTTGGTACGCAATATTTTTGGGTCAAGAACTGCAATCCACTTTAATTATTTTAGCGTAAAAGCGATCGAATAAATGCGAACATCTCACAACAAATCGAACTTAACAATTTCTCAAAAAGTCGATCGGATTGTAGCGTCTGGTAAGATTACTCGCCGGGAACATTTAGTTTTGACTTCGGCTATCCTGTCAGATGATAAAATTTCAGAAGAGGATCGACATCAGATTAATCGCATATTTGATTATATCCAAATTGGTCGCCTCAAGTTTATCGATTGAATAGAAAGACTTGCACAGTCAGCATCTATCTGGAGTGTAAAAAGCGTTTTTTAGGAGTGCGATCGTCCCGTCTCGCACAGCAAAGCCTATATATTTCGCTTTAATTCTCCGGCTCACGCGGAGTGTGAAAGCGTCAGATGTGGAAGTCTCAAATTAACAAGGCTATTGGCAATCCCAGCTACAAAAACAGGCAGAAGAAAATGAGTGCAGAAAAACAAACTATTTTGGTGACGGGCGGAGCTGGATATATTGGCTCTCACGCGGTATTAGCGCTGAAAAACGCCGGTTACGGTGTGGTGATTTTGGATAATTTAGTTTACGGTCACAAAGATTTAGTAGATCGGGCTTTGCAGGTGGAGTTAGTAGTTGGCGACACGAACGATCGCACTCTCCTAGACAACTTGTTTGCTACGCACAAGATTGATGCTGTAATGCACTTTTCTGCTTACGCTTATGTGGGCGAATCTGTTACCGACCCAGCTAAATATTATCGCAACAATGTCATCGGTACTATTACGCTTTTGGAAGCAATGCTCGCTGCTGACGTGAAGAAATTTGTGTTTTCTTCTACTTGCGCGACTTACGGTGTACCGCAGAAAATTCCTCTCACCGAAGACCACCCACAAAACCCGATCAATCCCTACGGTGCTACTAAGTTAATGGTAGAACGGATTTTGTCTGATTTTGACGCTGCGTACGATTTCAAGTCTGTTTGTTTCCGCTATTTTAACGCGGCTGGGGCTGACCCTAATGGGTTGTTAGGAGAGGATCACAATCCCGAAACTCACTTGATTCCGCTGGTGTTGTTCGCTGCTTTGGGAAAACGAGATTCGATCGCGATTTTTGGCACGGATTACGATACTCCTGACGGTACTTGCATTCGGGATTACATTCACGTTAACGATTTGGCATCTGCTCACATTTTGGGATTAGAATATTTGTTAAATGGTGGCAAATCTGATTTCTTTAATTTGGGCAATGGCGGCGGGTTTTCGGTGAAAGAGGTGATAGAAACGGCTCGCCAAGTGACTGGAAAAGAGATTAAGGCTGTTGAGTGCGATCGGCGTCCTGGAGACCCGCCTGCTTTGGTTGGCAGCAGCGAGAAAGCCATCAAAACCTTGGGTTGGTCTCCAGAATATCCCGACATTAAGAACATTATCTCCCATGCTTGGCAGTGGCACCAAAAGCGTCACAGCTCTTAGTATGTAGGGTGGGCATTGCACACCTTACCATTACACCAAAGTTTGATTAAATTGTTGTGGGGTGGGTTTCCCGCCCGCCCCAAAAATACAATATGCTAATAATATCTGCTAAGTCGGGGCAACTCGGAAATCGACTGCTGCTTTTTGCTAATTTTATTGCTTGGTCGATCGAGCATAATTTGACTGTTCTAAATCCGGCTTTTGACGAATATGCAGAATTATTTGTGGGAACCGCGGGGGATTTTTTGTGTTGTTATCCTCCTCCATGTTTTACCGCAGCAGGCAACAACTTTGTCAGAAGTAAATATTATAATTTTATTAAGTATTTAAGCAACAAAAAATTATTAAAAACGCAAGAAATAACCAGAAAAGAACCTTTTAGCTGGCTAAAATATCAGGAGATAGAACAAATCAAGCAGGGTTCAATAGTTTGTTTTCAAGGCTGGCTGTTTCGAGATGGCTGGTTTGTAGAAGATGTTTCCAAGTTACACAAGTACGCCGACCCGATTAGAGCCTACTTTGAACCATTAGAGCGATATAGAATCAATGTAGATCGTTTGATATTGAATTTAAAAAATAACTCTGATATGCTCGTCGGAATTCACATCCGCCAAGGGGATTATGCTCAGCATCAAAAAGGGAGGTACTTTTACACAACTGAGCAATATTTACAAGTCATGAATTCTGTGGTAAGGCTATTTGAAGGAAAAAAAATTAAGTTTTTGATTTGTTCTAATCTTCCGCAAAATCAGAGTTTATTTGAAAATTTTAACTGTGGATTTGGCAGCGGTCATTTAATTGAAGATATGTATGCTCTGGCTGAGTGCGACTATGTTGTCGGACCGCCTAGCAGTTATACTATGTGGGCTTCTTTTTATGGAAATAAACCTCTTTACATGATCGTAAATGTCAATAAAACAATTAACCTGAAAGATTTTGTACATTTTTATGAATGGCAAGGAATTTTTCACTATCGAGATGACTGGAGTGAGAGCTTTTGGGAGTGGACACACGCTCGGTAAATAAGTAAATCAATGAATTCAAATAAATTAGCACTTAAGGGATTTATCACTATTTTAACTGGTCTTTACTCTTTCCAGGATTGCGTTCATTTTCTGGCGTCTGTCAGGAAGTTTCACCGCGAACCCATTATTATTTTAATAGATAGAGTCCCTCTAATTTTATATCCTTTACTTCAGGTGTTTGGAAATGTCATATTGAAACCTGCACCGTCTCACGAAAACCCTGTTTTAGCGTCGCGGCAAGCTAAGCTGGCTTTGTACGGGGAATCTTTATTTGAGAAAACTATTTATATGGATTGTGATATTTGTTTGCTGTCGCCAATAGATGAGGTATTTGATTTTCTTGATGGGGTGGATTTGTTGGTAACGGAAGATGTGCAGCCTGCGATTGCTAAAGCTGCAAATTTATTAAGAGTCAAGCAGGATATTCTGTCAACTTTGCAGTCTGTCGGGTTGCCGCTAAACGAAAATAGCATTCAATACAATGGCGGATTTATCGCTTTTACGAAAAGCAGTAAAACTCAGGAATTGTTCACAAACTTTAAGAAATATTTCGATATGGTAGTGGCGCATCAAAATGTGTTACTATTGAAAGACCAGGGAGCTTTTGCGGCGGCTGTTGAATCGGTGAAACCGAAAATGACAACTTTGTCCCCGGTTTACAACTACTTGGATAAGTGGAAAGATGTTTATACGATCGACAAACCGATTAAAGTAATGCACTGCACTTATCCTTACCGTCCTCAGTACGCCAAGAACGTAACGCGATCGCTCTTTACTAGAATAGTCGATCGCACGGCTAAAATATTTTTACCCAATCAACTTAACAATCCCTGGCGTTTAAAATAATTAAAGTTTGTTGGCCAACTGCATCAAAAGCAACAAAATTCAGCCCCAAATTAAAAAAATTAGCCTCAACATATCCGAAAATTTACCTAGAAGAATTATTGCTGGCTGGAATAACAGTCTTGGGTTCATCATTGTGTTTTTTTTACCAAAAGACGCGTTGCTGCCCTTTGCCCTGGTTAAAAACCCGGTTGCTTTGGTCGGGAGTGCGTGAGTCCCCATCGCCTTGACAAAAGCTCGGTTAAGCAGGAAAATTAAACAAATGTTTTAAACAAAATACTCAGTGAAAGTTTCATTAGTAGTGAGCGATTTGTCAGGCGGAGGTGCAATTCGTGCTTTTTTATTAGCTCAAGTCTTGATAGAGCTTAAATGTGATGTAGAAATTGTTGGATTTCAGTTTGGTAAGGAATTGTACGCTACTCCTCCTAGAGAAATCCCAGTATGTGCGATACCGGGTAAAAATTATCCGGGGTTTTTAATGGATGCTCAAAAACTTTGGAAAAAAATAGATGGGGATATTATTTATGCAGTCAAACCTAAACCTACAAGCTTTGGGTTATCACTGCTGAAAAAACTGGCGAGTCGCCACTTTATAATTTTAGATATAGACGACTGGGAACTGAGCTGGTACGGCGGAGATGAATGGAAATACCGTCCCTCTTTCAAACAACTTTATCGAGATATTTTTAAACACAACGGTCAATTAAGAGAACCAGATAATCCCCTCTATCTCAAGTGGATGGAAAGTCTCATTCACAATGCTGATGCAGTCACCGTTGATACTGAGTTTTTAAAACAGCGTTTTGGTGGTGTATATTTGCCTAATGGTAAGGATACTGCAATGTTCGACCCTGCTAAATACAATCCTGAATTGAGCAGACAGCGTTACGGCTTATCCGGGTATAGAGTTCTGATGTTTCCGGGGGCACCGCGACCTCATAAAGGCGTGGAGGATGTTTTGATGGCCCTCGAACAGTTAAATGAGCCCGATTTAAAATTAGCGATCGTCGGCGGGAGTCCTTATGATGATTATGATGATAAACTTGTGAAACAATGGGGGCGTTGGATTATTAAACTGCCAAGGTTTCCAGTGGAGACAATGCCGTCGGTTGTAGCGGCGGCTCATATTGTCGTTGTTCCTCAGCGAGAAACTCTCACAGCCGTGGCTCAGTTTCCGCTCAAGCTGACAGATGGCATGGCAATGGCTAAGCCTGTTTTGTCTACGCGAGTGGGGGATATTCCAGAAATTTTAGGGGGAACGGGTTATTTAGTGGATCCGAGTTCTCCCGCTCAAATTTCACAAAAGATTCAATGGATATTTCAAAATTGGACAGCGGCTAATTTACAAGGAATGAAAGGGCGGGAAAGATGTGTAAAAAAATATAGTATTCAAGCAATGAAACCGATACTTTCAGATATAATCGCAGGTATGTAAATGTTATTTTAAAACTACTCACGGGAGGAAGAAAAACTGTCTGTTATTAAAGAATATTTTGAGATGCCGTACTGTTTAGCTGGGAATGCTTCATGTCTGCCAATAAGCTACTCCTAAAATTTGCCAGACGATATCCCGGCAGGATTTTCTTAACTGTGATGCTGGGCTTTTCTGGCGCTTTATTCAACGGTATCAGCACTACTATGATTGTACCAGTGCTTTTAAGTTTTTTAGAGGAAGCGATCGAGCTGCGTGGTGCTCCACCTCTAATTAAAACTTTGATGTATCCATTTGAGGGAATGCCCGGAAATCAGCGTTTAATGTTGATGACCGGGGCGGTTGTGCTGGCAATTTTTTTAAAAAATGTTGCGAGTTATATCAATACTTTAGTAGCTACTTCTCTGACGCGCTCTCTGACTTTTGATTTGCGAGAAGCCGGCTTGCGGTTGTTGTTAGAAGTAGATTTAGATTTTTACTCTAAAACTAAAGTCGGGGATTTAATTAATAGATTGGGCGGAGAGATTGGTCGGACTGCTAGTGCAGTTGGTACGGCTATCGGAATGTTTACTACCTCAATCACAGTTTTGGTGTTTGTGGGTCTGCTACTTTCGATCTCGTGGAAACTGACGGTGACAGCTACAGTTTTGCTGGCGTTAGTTGCTTGGACAAATCAATATATTATTAACCGTTCCAAGCATTTTGGCCACCTGCTTTCTGAAATGTCGAAAGATTATTCGGTGAGGGTGCTGGAAACGATTACTGGGATTCGGCTGGTTAAGTCAACGGGGAACGAGGAAAGGGAGTATCAGCGGATCAAGCATTTAATTCAAAGGCGAGAACAAGCGGATTTTCAGGCTCAGGTAAATTATGCGGCGATCGCTCCAATTAACGAAGTTGTTAATTTGATAGTTATAATTTTGATTGTATTCATAGGTCGCACAATATTTGCGAATGAGATAGAGTCTATTGCGACAATTTTATTAACCTATTTATTGGTACTGTTTCGATTGATTCCTTTAATTTCACAGTTGAATAGCGGGCGCAGTCAATTTGCAAATACGTCGGCTAGTGTAGAGGTGGTTAATGATTTTTTGAGCTGCGAGGACAAGCCATTTATGCTGAACGGTTCTGTGCCTTACACTCATTTGCGATCGGGAATTCATTTTAATAAAATATCTTTTAGTTATCCTAACCACAAAAATTTAGTTTTGCAAGGAATTGATTTGTTTCTACCCCACGGCACTACTTTGGCTTTGGTAGGAACTTCGGGTTCTGGCAAGTCAACTTTGGCAGATTTACTGCCGAGATTTTACGATCCTACTGAAGGTAATATCTCGATCGATGGCAGGGATTTGCGCGAATTCGATCTAAAAAGTCTCAGACAAGCGATGGGTATTGTTAGCCAAGATACGTTTTTGTTTAATGCTTCAGTGCGCGAAAATATTGCTTATGCTAGACCCCAAGCGACTGAGGAAGAAATTGTGGAAGCGGCGAAGGGAGCGAATGCTTACGAGTTTATCCAATTATTGCCGGATGGGTTGGAGACTCAAATTGGCGATCGGGGCGTGATCTTATCGGGAGGGCAGCGTCAGAGAATTTCAATTGCTAGAGCTCTGCTGCAAAACCCGGAAATCTTAATTTTAGATGAGGCAACGAGTTCGCTGGATACGGTTTCGGAAAGGTACGTGCAAGCGGCGATCGAGAAATTGAGTTGCGATCGCACAACGTTGGTAATCGCCCACCGCCTCTCCACAGTCCAAAAAGCCAACAAAATCGCCGTGATCGATCGCGGACAAGTAGTAGAAATGGGTTCCCACGAAGAATTGCTAGCAAAAGGAGGTTACTACACTCGCTTGTATTCAGTGCAATTTGCTGAAGAAACCGCTCGTGATGAAGCTCTAATTAGAGGTTCTTACGAAATTCGCACTCGCCTGACTCCCATGATAGCTTACCTCAAAATGCTAGTAGATGAAATGGTAGACTCTCCCGAAGAAAGAGACGAGTTAATCCGAGAATCATTTCACTCTGCTGCTAATATTTTCACTACTTTAGAATTTATAGAAAAGACTATTAAGCGTCAGGCTGTTAAAAAGTAGTCAGTTGGCAGGTGGCAGTTGTTATTTTCCCAATTCCCAATTCCCAATTCCCAATTCTCAATTCCCAATTACCATGTCTAAATATTATGTATTTTTTACTAGAAATGTTTTGCCACAACCCAATGTAGCGAGCTTAGTTCAAGTTGCACACTCTGCAAATGCCGCAGCAAATCTCGGTTATCCAGCAGTTTTGGTATACCTCCGCAAAGGATGGAATGCTTGGAATCCCGTTGATTTACTTCGTCCTTTTCAACCGAGGAAACGGGATGACAAACTTGCCAAAATTTACAATCTTCAGGAACAATTAAAAGTAGCAGATTTGCCCGTCCCGTGGCCGATAGACCTTTGGGACAGCAAGTGGACGAGTTCTAGTACAATAGTCTCAAAATACTACTTACCGATTCACCTGCTTAAATCCACTAAAATTGTCCACAGCCGCGACTGGAACTTTGTCAAAGCAGCAGTTAAAAACGGAATTCCCGCTATCTACGAACAGCACCACCATGAAAACAAGCAATTTGAATCAGAAATTGTCCGCAATCCTCTGTTTCAGATTTCCGTAACTGTTGCCGATACAGTGCGAGACAGCATGATTTTGAATGGGATGCCACCGGAAAAAGTAATTACGCTGCACAACGGTTTTAACCATTTGTTTCTCGCCCGACAAACAGAAGCAGCCCAGAATTGGCGACAGCAATTATTAGAAGATGACAGACAGCATTTAGCAGTTTATGCAGGCGGACTTTACCCGTTTAAAGGTGTTGATATGTTGGTGGATGTGGCTAAGGAATTGCCGCTGGTTCAATTTGCGATCGCGGGCGGTGATTCATCCCAAGTAACAGCATACCACCAGTTAGCAAAATCCAAGCAAGTTAACAACATTAAATTTCTCGGCTACCTCCCTCAAAATCAACTGGCTAGCTTGCTGCAAGCAGCCGATGTTTTGACTCACCCTCACTGTTTGACAGAAGCCGCGACGTTCACATCTCCTTTAAAATTCTTTGATTACATGGCATCGGGAACTCCGATTGTAGCGACGGAGATTGCATCATTAATGGAATTTAAATCGGGAAATATAGCAGCAACTTGGTGCGAACCGGATAACCCGCACCAGTTCGCGCAAAGCATTCGAGATTGTTTAACCAAATATCCGAGGAAAAGCGAAGGTTATGCAGAAACAATGGATTTTGTCAAGCAGTTTTCGTGGGAAAATAGGATAGAGAGAATTTTGAGTTATGTGGATGACCAAGTGCGATCGCAAATCATTCATTAATCCTGATCCGATAATTTTAAAATCCTCCGGGGCGAGTTTTACCAACAATCATCGCCTAAAATTAATAATCTCATAAACCCGCCCCGCCCCCACGCAAAAACCCGATTTATTATTAGATATGAACCAAAAAATCATCGGCACAATCACCACCTACCCAGGGATGAGTCAAAGCGACTGGCTGTGGCAACAAACCCCCCACAACTTCGGCAAATGGGGCAACATTCAAATGCTAGCAAATCACCCAGAACCCGACTTTTTACTGATGTATCAATTTGACTTTCCCCAACAACCCAAAAAGCAATCGTGGGTCGATAAAATACGTCGCTACAGGCATCAAAACGCAGAAAACGACATCCAAGAAAAATTGCGCGGTGTCCCCAAGGAACGCATAATTTACCTGATCCGCGAGCCGCCCTTGCCAGAAGTTATTGAAATTACTAAAGCCAACTACGAACAAGCCAAACTTTATTGCGGTTACGTTTCCGGACCTGACGATTTCGCCCCAAAACCCGATTATATGCCCGCGATTTGGTATCACTCTAACTCGTTTCGAGAACTCGATGAAATGCCTGCGCCGCCGAAAACTAAATCCTGTTCTTGGATTACTTCAGGTGTTAGCCGCAGCGCCAATCACCGCCAGAGATTAGACTTTATCAAATTGCTGCGATCGCAAGAATTGGATTTTGACCTTTACGGGCGAAACTTGCCAACTTGGGCGCGCGGGAACGGCACTGTGAACAATAAATGGCACGCCGTCGCACCATACTATTACAACTTAGCTATTGAAAATTATGCAGAAAACGATTTGTATGTCAGCGAGAAGCTTTGGGATGCTTTTTTAGCTTGGTGTTTGCCGATTTATTACGGCGGTTCGGCGGCGGATAAATTGTTGCCGACGGGGAGTTTTCTGCGGCTTCCCAGTCTGGATGAGAAAGGAGTAGAATTTATTAAAGAGGTTGTGGCTAATGCGGATTATTGGCATGAAGCGAGGGAGAAAATTGCCGAAGCCAGACAAATCATTCTCCATGAATTGAACTTGCTTAATTGGCTGTCTAAGTTTGTATCTTAGGAAATAGGGCAATGACCGAAAACCAAAATCAACCCAAAAAATACGATGCCGTCAAGGGCGGTGAATCTCAAGTGCCATTCGCTGCGGCTGTTTTAGGCGGGATTCCCGGCGTTAAGAGTCGTTTGGCTTCACCGATTGTCGAGGTAAAAATTGCTGCGCTGTCTGAAGCAATCAGATATGGAGATGTTGGTTTAGATTTGATCGTTGGGGCACTGCAAGATGAATCGCTGCAGGTGAAGTTGGCAGCCTTTTTGGTGCTGAAGGATAGAGATGAACCAAATATAAAAAAGCAGTTACAAAAATATTTTCCTACTTTTGACTTTGATGCGATAACAGTAAATGCTAAAGGAAAAGAAAACAGTCGCTGCCGTTATTATGCTCACTTCTTCGCCGAAGACTTGGGGAATGGAGTTGTGCTGGAAATGGTTTATATTGCCGGAGGCACATTTATGATGGGTTCGCCTAACAGTGAACAAGGACGATATGATTACGAAAATCCGCACCATCTAGTCACGGTACCGGCTTTTTTTGCAGGCAAATACCCCATCACCCAAGCACAGTGGGAAGCAGTAATGGGAAACAACCCATCGGGTTTCAAAGGTGAAAAACGTTGTGTAGAAAATGTATCGTGGGATGATGCCGTCGAATTCTGTGCCAAAGTCTCGCAAAAAAACGGGAAAAAATATCGCCTCCTGAGTGAAGCAGAATGGGAATACGCCTGTCGTGCGAAAACCACAACCGAATTTCATTTTGGAGAAAACATTACCCCGGATTTAGTCAATTATCACGGATACTACCCCTACGCAAACGCTCCCAAAGGACTTTCCCGTAAAGAAACAACCAATGTCGGGAGATTTCCCCCCAATGCCTTTGGACTGTACGATATGCACGGCAATGTTTGGGAATGGTGCAGCGATAGGTGGCACGAAAACTATAACGGCGCACCAACTGACGGAAGTTGCTGGGAAACGGGCACATCTGAATACCGTATGCTGCGTGGCGGTTCCTGGGACAACTATGCGGTCAATTGTCGCAGTGCCGATCGTAACTGGCTTTCGGCGGGCGGTCGCCGCAGGAAGATCGGTTTTCGCGTAGCTGCGGATTTGGCGTAGTCTCCGGTTTTCGGTTCTGTGCTGCGGTCACCCGGACTCGCCCTTTTCTGTTCTTTTACCCTTTAAATGATTCGGCGGTGGAAATCGCAACTACATAAACCAAGTCCGCCTTCGCGAGACTATAGATATGAACGGAATTTGCACGCTAGCCAACGATACAGTTTACGACCAACTAATTGCCTTGCTCAACAGTATTGAAATTATCTTAGGCTCAAATATTTCCGTCTGTATTTATCCTTTCGACGAGCAAATCGAGCAAATCAAAGCTGAAATAGTCAACCGTCCCAACGTCTTTGTTTATGAAGATAACGCATCTATTCAGCTATGGGATAAATTCATGCAAGCAGCCGCACCCGAGCGTTTGAACCGCAAAAAATTTCGGCTTTACGGCGCACACCGGCGCTTTTGCGCTTTCGACGGCCCGTTTGAAAAGTTTATCTATATGGATGCGGATACTTTGGTGATGAATTCCCTGGATGCGGTTTTTCAGAAGTTAGAGGAATCGGATTTTGTGGTTTATGATTTTCAATTTCGCGACCCAACTAAAGTATACAATATTCAGTCGCCAAAACTCCTAGAAATTTTTGAGCAAAATCGGATCGATTCGGAAATATTTTGTTCGGGATTTTACGCCAGCAAGCAAGGATTGTTTGAGCAAAATACTAGGGAATGGCTGTTAGCTCAACTGCAATCGGGCGAGGCGGAAATTCTCTATGAAGGTGCGGGAGAACAGCCGTTACTCAATTATATGGTGATGAAAACGGGGATGAATAGCTATAATTTTGCTTACAGCCTCCCGGATGGCGAAAAAACCGGGTGCAGCGTCACTTCTAAACATTTTGAAGAGCAAGATCAGATTTTGTACGACAAGGGAAACCGACTTACTTACATTCATTATATTGGTGTGCCGCCGGATTTAATTCGGAGAGTTTGTGCAGGGGAAAATATTGAGTTTCCCTATCGCGATTTGTTCCTGCATTACCGCTATCTCCGCGAACCGTCCAAGCGTCCGATTTTTGCCCAAGCGCCAAAGTCTTATACTGAGGTTTCTGCGCCGAATTTGTTAAAAAGGGTATTGAGAAGGTTGAGGAGAAATGTATGAGTCGCGGTATTTATATTGTTGCGAATGATAAGGTGATCGAAAGTGCGATCGCCCTTTTAAATAGCATACGTCTGTACAATTGTCAAGTACCTGTTTTTCTGATTCCCTTCGACGACAATTATCAGCAAGTCGCAGCCGCACTCAGCCGTCTCCACGACGTGCGATTGTTCCCAAATCTGGAGTTTGTGGAACAGTTTACCAGAGAAATTGGCCAAACGTTCGATCGCAACTTTTTAGCCCTCCCCAACAAAATGCGAAAACTCGCCGCCTGGTTTGGCCCCCTAGACGAATTTCTGTACATCGATACCGATATCATCGTCTTTGAAGACATCGCAGACAACTTAAACAAACTATCAGAAGTAGACTTTTTTTGCTGCGATTACCACTACCTCAGCGAAAAACTGCGAAATGTATTTTCACCTACTGTAAAAGAACAAAATATCTTTACAGACTCACAGCTTCAAGATGTATTTAACAGCGGTTTTTGGGCTTCCAGAAAAGGAACTATTACAGAATCGCAAATGTATGAGATTTTGCGAGAATGTTCGCAGCATCGAGAATATTTTGACTTTACTCAAAATGTCACAGACCAACCTATACTAAATTATATCATTCTTAAACTGATTCCCAAGCGCTGCAATCTTGTTAAAGATTCAGCAACCGAACCGGGAAGCTGGGCTGGTTCCAAGCATTTTCAGGAAATAAATTATGTTCTTTATGACAAAGGCAAAAGGTTAAAATATATTCACTGGGCTGGAATCCCGATTAAATCTGGCAGCCCTTATTGGAAACTTTGGAAACATTATCGTTATCTCAATGAGGAACAACCAAATTTAGTGCAAAAAATATTTCGGGCTTTCAGTAGGTGAGGATAAAATCATATGTTCTATCATTGTCAACAAGCTTTGAGGAACAGGCAAGATAGCTGTTCCACGATTCATAAATATTGTTGTATTTTTGACGCCAAACAAGCTTTGAAGAACAGGCAAGATGCCTGTTCCACAATCAATAAATTTTATTTCTTGTGGTGTGGGCATCTTGCCCGCACCTAAAAAGCAATATATATGCGCTGGGTTACTTATTAACTAAAAAACTATGGCTGATGGCATTTATATTCTGGCAAACGATTTTGTTTTCGACCAATTCGTGGCTTTATTAAACAGTCTCGAAGTCAATGGGGCGAAAAATATTCCTGTTTGCATTATTCCCTACGATGATAACTTGAAAAAAGTGCGATCGCACATTTCCACCCTACACAATGTCACCCTTTTTGAAAATACCGATTCCATCGATTTCTGGGAATACTTTGCGACTCAAGCTTGGACATCTCATCGCAAAGCTCAAAAAGTTTGGCTAACTAAAGGTTGGCAGCAAGTTCACTGTTTGGGAATGCACAGAAAATTTTGCTGTTTTGACGGCCCTTTTGATAAATTTATCTATTTTGATGCCGATACTCTGTTAATGGGTTCTCTAGATTACATCTATCAAAAACTTGATGAGTTTGATTGGGTAGCCAACGATTTCCAATACAAATCTGACCTCAATTATGTATTTGACTTATCCTCCCAAAAAGTCGCAGAAATTTTCAATTTTGAACGACTGCAATCACAGATTTTTTGTGCTGGTTGGTTTGCTTCAAAAAAAGATATTTTAAATTGCAATAATTCCAAGCAAGTTTTAGAAAAATTGATTTCAGGAGACTCGGAAATTTTATCTTTGCGGGGAACTGACCAACCTTTATTTAACTATTTAGTCGCCCGCAGCAATATCTCTTTTTACAACTTTGCATATGCTGAACCCGAACAGGTAACGGGAAATCATTGGTCTTCTCAATTTGAGGTGATAGATTATGTTCTATATGACAAAGGGCGACGATTGACTTACTTGCACTACATGAGTATTTCGGCTGCAAAGTTTACTCGATTGTGTGCTGGCGAAGATGTTGAGATTCCCTACCGAGACGTATTTCTCCACTATCGCTATTTGAATTCGCCGGAAACACAGCCAAAACTCGCGCCTCCAAATTTGTTGGTTCGCTTGGGGAGAAATCTCAAAACTTGGGGAAGTCAAAAAGTTAACAATTTTCAATTTAAGCTGCGGAATTTCTGGGATAGATAGCATCTAACTGTACAAAGACTGAATCCACTCCCATTCGCGCCTTAAGCCTTCTTCTAAAGCAACCTGCGGCTGATAACCTAAGATTTTCTTGGCTTTAGACACATCAGCGCTAGTGTGTCGGGCGTCTCCCCTCGCAGCTTCAGTAAAATCTATCCGAATAGGTCGATCGACAATTCTCTCTATTGTATCAATAACTTCTTTTAAAACTACCCGACTTCCCCCACCAATATTAAAAACTTCCCCCGCAGCTTCCGGAACCTCAGCCGCCGCTAAATTCGCCGCAACGCAATCGCTGATAAACGTAAAATCCCGCGTTTGCAATCCGTCGCCGAAAATTGAAATCGCCTCATCAAACAAAATCGACTTAAAAAACTTGTGAAAAGCCATATCGGGGCGCTGTCTAGGCCCGTAAACAGTAAAATAGCGCAGCGAAGTAGTCGGAAGACCAAAATTTTTGTAATAAAGCCCGCACAAACGTTCACCGGCTAATTTCGTAATTCCGTAGGGAGAAACCGGGTGCGGACAAGCATTTTCATTCGTGGGAAAAGATTCAGCATTGCCGTAAATAGAAGAAGAAGAAGCATAGACAAACTTTTGCAATTTTGGCGCATCTTTTGCAGCTTCTAACAATACTTGGGTGCTGTTAATATTGCGTTCGGTATAACTGCGAAAACCGTCGCCCCAGCTAGCACGAACTCCTGCTTGCGCCGCCTGATGAAATATTACCTTAACATCGGATAAAAGACCTCGCCAATTTAGAGACAAAATATCGCCTTCCACCAATTCAAAACCCGGATACTTCTCAAATCGTGCAATATTCTTGCGCTTGAGATCCGGATCGTAATAATCGTTGAACTCATCAACACCGATAACCGTGTCCCCTCTATTTAAAAGAGTTTCTACTAAGTTAGAGCCAATAAATCCCGCCGCACCCGTAACAACAACAATACTCATTAGATTTTAGATTTTAGATTTTAGATTTTAAAAATTTTACAGAAATTATTGCATAAGTTGTCCTATTCTTCTTTCTCTTTCTCTTCCTCTGCGTTCTCTGCGTTTCAAAAAACATCAAATAGGATAATCTTAGAGAACTATCAACCCCCTTCCTTCAGATAAAAAGAGGTTGATAGTTAACCTTTCATTGTTCAAAAGAATCTAAATCCAGCGCTTGGGAACCTCCGCGTTCTAACTCGATCAAAAGCTTACCCAACTGAGTCCAAACTAGCCAACCTGTGAGTACCGTCAGTGGCAAAGCTAGGGCATAAGAAAGTAGTTTTGGGAAGCCAAAAATCTCCATTCCAGAAGCTAAAAATACGCAAATACCGCCAGCCATTCCCAGAAAAGGTATGACCAATTGCAGCCTTGGCAGGTTAGCCAAGGTGCGAGTAGAACGATTTTTAGACCACTGTTGTACGGATTGTTTGAGAGTTGCTTCAAATGCTACACCGGAGGCCATCCCTGCTAGCAGTCCAGCCGACATTAAAAAATAGGGAGGTTCTGGAAAATAATACACGAATAATTCCTTAATTTGGGTAATTTGGGTAATTGGGAATTGGGAGTAGGTAATTGAGAATTGGGAATTGGGAATCGGCAAAAGTAGAATTATTTTTCTTTCTTCTTCCCTCTACCTTCTTCCTTCTTCCCTCTACCTTCTTCCTTCTAATTAAAACCGAGTTAGCGCCGCTGCTCCTGCTGTGGAAAACTCCGTCAAAGCGCCTAGAGCAACGTTGAAAAGGCGACCGGGCTGCAAATCTTCCTTGACTAAGTTCCACAGGCTGCGAACTTCTTCGGTGTGGATTCGATCGTCCTCAATCAAAGCTAACATTAGCTGGCGTCTCAAAAACGACCCTTCCTCTGACAGCAAAAATTGCAAGCCTAGTTGTGCTGTTGGTAGCAAGTCGAAACTACGATCGGATCGGGCGATCGCGATCATGTCCTCCAACCTGTTCCACTGGAATTTGCCATCTTTGAATAATACCTCAATCAGTCGCCGCCGCAGTGCCGGAGATTCTCCGTTCAACAAACGCCGCGCTACATAAGGATACGCCACCTCGACTATCTTGAAATTGGGATTCAGCGTCAGGGCCAAACCTTCTTCTGTCACCAGAGAGCGAATAATTAAGGCAAATTTCGCCGGCACCCGGAAAGGATAATCGTACATCAACTCCGAAAACTGGTCTGTAATCGTCTTGAAGTTAAAATCTGACACCTTTTCGCCGACGATATCACCCAGTACAGATTCCAACGCCGGAACGATCGGCATAATATCTGTATCTGGTGTCAAAAAGCCCAGTTTGACAAAATCCTTGGCTAACTCTAAGTAATCTTTGTTGATCAAATGAACGACAGAATCAACCAAAGTTTCTTTAGTTGTTTCTTCCATCTGATCCATCATCCCAAAATCAATGTAAGCCATGCGGCCGTCCGCTAAGGCAAACAGATTTCCCGGATGGGGGTCAGCATGAAAAAATCCGTGTTCCAGCAACTGCCGCAAACCGCTGCGGACTCCGACTTCAATTAAACTATCGGTATCCAAACCTGCGGCTTTAACACGTTCTATATCTGTCAGCTTGATGCCCTCAATCCATTCGAGAGTGAGAACGCAATTTGAAGTATAGCGCCAGTAAATGCTCGGAACTTTTACTGTCGGGTCGTCGGCAAAATTTGTAGCAAATTTCTCGGCGTTGCGTCCTTCATTGAGATAATCAATTTCCTCGAACAATTTGATACCGAATTCATCCACGATCAAACAAAGGTCGTGACCGAGATTCAGCGGCAACAAGGGGCCCAACCATCCAGCGGCCCAGCGCATTAAATAAAGATCCAGGCTCAAGACTGGCAGCAAATTCGGTCGCTGAACCTTCACTGCTACTGCTTCCCCGGTGAGGAGGCGAGCTCGGTAGACTTGACCGAGACTTGCCGCGGCGACAGGTTCGGGAGAGATTTCGCTATAGGTTTCGCTAATTTTGCGATCGAGTTCTGCTTCAATAATCTCGAAAGCGCGCACGGAGTCAAACGGCGGCAATTGATCCTGAAGTTTGATCAATTCTTCGAGAAAGTCTTTGCGGATCAAATCCGGTCTGGTAGAAAGGGCTTGGCCGACTTTAATGAAAGTGGGGCCCAAGCGAGTGAGTATTTGTCGCAGGTGGGCGGCCCGTTCCGGCTGGTGTGCTGCGACTTCGTGCTGCCAACTGTCCCACAGCATCCCCAGAACGAAGCCCGCAAAAGACCAAATAACGGTAATGGCGCGCCAAATTGCTTTCCAAGGACGGTTGCGGTAATACTGAGCGATCGCTTGTGGATCGTAGCGTCTAGCCTGAGTGAATTGATACTGAGGCACTCGTTTATTTTCCTCTTATCTTATGAAAATTACAGGTTAAATTGAGAATTGGGCATCGGCCATCGGGCATCGGGCATTAGGGATCAGGCATCGGGCATCGGGGATTGGAAGTCGAAAGTTCAAATATTATTTATTCTTTCTTCTTCGTTCTTCCTTCTTCGTTCTTCCCTCTTTCCTCTTCCTTCTTCCTTCTTCATCATTGACCGATCGCATTGCAAGGTTTAGGCGAGCGGAAAATGCACCCGTTCGAGGCGGATTGCTAGCCTAAATTTGTTTCTTTTCATTAAATATAGTACATAAAAGTACAAGTGATCGGTCAAAATACTTAACGGCTCTCCCTGACCGCTGCACATTCTCACAACACTGCAAGCCTGCAATTCTTTTCTCCTGCTGCGTTTCGCTCGCTTATGCCATCGCGCCAAAGCTACCGGATGCGATCGGCCTTTGCCAAGCAATCTTTAAGCCCATAAATCGTCCGCTCTTGTTGATCCCTCGACAGTTCCGGAAACATCGGCAAAGACAAGACTTCGCGACAAACTTGCTCAGCCTTTGGCAACTGACCTGCTTGATAACCCAAAGATTTGTAAACAGGTTGCAGGTGCAAAGGTAACGGATAGTAAACCATCGAACCGATGCCAGCTTCCTGCAACTGAGCCCGCATCCAATCTCGAAAATCGCCAGAGAGATTTTGCGCCTCTTCTGGACTTGTCAGCCGGATCGTGTATTGATTCCAAACTCCTTTTGCTTCCGGCAACTCTTTGGGGACGGCAACTCCGGGCACGCGGGAGAGAAATTCGCTGTAAAGTGCCGCTTTCTCCTGCCGCTGCGCGTTCCAACTGTCGAGATACCGCAATTTAATGCTGAGAATCACCGCTTGCAGGGCATCTAAACGGCTGTTGTACCCGATTTCTTCGTAGAAATATCTAGAAGACTGTCCGTGTTCTTTGAGCACTCGCATCGAAGCTGCGAGTGCAGGATCGTTTGTCGTCACCGCCCCACCGTCACCGCAAGCGCCTAAGTTTTTGGTCGGATAAAAACTGAAGCAGCCGACATGGCCGATGCTGCCGACTTTTCGAGACTGCCACTGGGCCCCGACAGACTGGGCGCAATCTTCAATTACGGCTAAGTTGTGTCGAGTCGCAATTTCCATCAACCGAGTCATGTCTACGGGTTGACCGAAGATGTGCACTGGCATAATTGCCTTGGTTTTTTCAGTAATTGCCGCTTCGAGGAGCTCGACATCCAGATTAAAAGTATCGCTGTCAATATCGACAAATACTGGAGTCGCGCCGACGGCGCTAATTGTCTCAGCCGAAGCAAAAAAGGTAAAAGGAGTGGTAATCACTTCATCGCCGGGGCCAATTTTGAGAGCTCGCAAAGCCAAAATCAAGGCATCCGTGCCGGAGTTGCAGCCAACGCACTCGGAAACGCCGATGTAGTCGGCGAACTCTCGTTCAAAACTCTTTACGGCCGGGCCGCCTACGTAGCCGCCAGAGGCAAGCACTTTTTGCACCGCAGCGGTTATCTCGTCGCCAATCTGCGCGTATTGGCGGGTTAAGTCGAGGGGGGGAACATTATTCACTCTTCACACCATAAATTTCAAGCATTATCAAAGCAAATTCTTGCAGCAAAACTGTTTCTCAGAAACCTTTATTGCAATATCTTATATTTGGACAGGCAAACAATCACATTATCGAAAGGGTGGGCCGGTGTTAATTCTGCTAGATTTTACAGATTTGGGTTGGGCTTTGGGGATGGTGGCGATCGCGATCGGGCTTTCGGCGTGGCAGGGATTGGGGCTGGAGGGGGCGATCGCGATCGCGGCGGGGCGCACCCTGATCCAGCTAATCTTAGTCGGATACGTGCTCGCAGTCGTATTTGACCCGGAGGGGAAAAATCCTTGGCTGGTTTTAGCAGTTTTAGCAATCATGCTGACAACAGCTAGCATGGTTGCCAGCAACCGCATCAGCAAAAAAATCAAGAACTTACTGCCCTTAGTTTGGGGTTCAATTTTTATCAGTACGGCCTTGACTCTCGCCTATACAAATTTGCTAATTTTGCAACCTGACCCTTGGTACGAACCGCAATACCTGATTCCTTTAGCGGGTATGATATTGGGCAATGCCATGAACTCCGGGGCGATCGCCGGCGAAAGACTTCTCAGTACAGTTAATAGCAGCCAGTTAGAAATAGAAACCCATTTAAGTTTAGGTTCCACTCCGCAGCAAGCAGTAAAACAGTACCGCAAAGATGCCATCAAAGCTGGATTAATCCCGCTCTTAAATACAATGACAGTCGTAGGAATCGTGACTTTACCCGGGATGATGACTGGTCAAATGCTGAGCGGTGTCAGTCCTCTCGATGCAGCATCTTACCAGATTTTGATTATGTTTGTGTTAGCACTGGCAACTGTAATCGCAACTCTGCTGTTGACTGAGGGATTGTCCCGGAAGTTTTTCAATCAAGATGCACAATTGATAAAATGGTAATTGGGAATTGGTGATTGTAGATGTAAATTGATTATGATTACCGTAGGGACGGGTTCACCAATATCTCCCATACAAATGATAAATATCATAAACCCGCCCCGCCCGTGACTTTATCGACCACAAGATCCGGTCGGGGCAGGTTTAGGGAATATCGGGCTGATCTTACTCAGCAGATCCAATGATTGGAATTAATCGTTCCTCGATTTCATCAATATAGGCTGTTAAGCCTGTATGAACACCGTTTTTTCGTAGAAGTTCCAGACTCGTCTCTTCCCAGCACTGTTGTTCGCGTTCCATCTTGCCACCTGTTAGCTTTTCGAGAACAACTTTAGGATTTCTAATGCGATCGGGTTCTGTCAATGAGTTAGAGCGTAGTCTGTGTGACTCCTCGCAAGGATTAAACGTCAATTGTGTCGTTATCTCTTTAAGGATTTGTTCTTCGTCTTTATTAGATGGAATAAACCCATTCAAAACCCAGGCTTCCCGCATTCTGTGGGGTGTACCAATAATAATTGCTAATTTAGGTTGTTGATCGATATGTTCTAAACGTGCTTGCTCGATATGTTCTCTTCGCTCAGGTTGACTGTCTAAATCACGCATAAAAATAACTGCTTTAATATCTCTCTTTTGTTTGTGTTGTAAAAAGCTGATTAATTTTATAATTTTATTAGCTGATTGACCATCAGTTTTAAACCTTCCATTTGATCTGAGGGTGGGGAATTTAAATTTATCGGAAAAACGTTTAGTTATATCATCGATATTTTTCCAGCAAGAATTCTCTGTACCAGCTTCTAAACCACTCCATTGAAAGTGGTGTTGCAGCGTCTCATGCTCTAACCACTCAACTTTCTCCACTAAAAGGCGCTCGGCTAATTTTGTAGCGGTTCGTGCATCTGCGCTACTTTCTACAATCACGACAAACTCAATCATTTCTTTCTCCTGCAACCACCCAATCTTCCCCTTCGGCATCCCAAAATTCGCCAGTGGTTAAAGTTTGTTTTGCCCATTCTACATCAGGATGTTCATCCAATCGTTTGCAAATAGTCACACCTGAATTGTTGTTACTTAATACGTGGACTTGAGACGGAATAAGTTCATCCACAATGTAAGGAGAATGGGTAGAAAAAATTATTTGGAGATTGGGGTTGTCTTGAATAATTTCGTTGAAAACAGCGATTAATTCTCGTTGCGCTTTTGGATGGAGTCCCTGTTCAACATCATCTAGTAACACTAAATTAGGTTGATTGGGATTCATCAAAACAGTCAGTAATCCGAGAGCGAGCATTGTTCCTTCGCTAATGGCATGGGCTGGAATACGCTTACCAGTATTCATGTCTAGGACGACTTCTTGCCCTGCAATTTCCTGACTTTCTTCGTAGGAGATAGATTTGCCATCGACTTCGATTAAGCGTTGGCGATTGACCATAACTTTAGCTCGCCTTACCCCTACCTCGCGTACACCTGGTACAATCCGTTTCAACATTTTCTGTAAAGATTGAAATTTATCTGGAGCTTCGTCACGAAGATAGTCTAAGGTAGGTGCTAAGCCTGAACCATCGAACTCAACTCGCGGTGTAATTGCATCACTGTAAGCTGCTTTGGCAAGATTACTGGCTACGAGCTTAAGATGAACTGCGTTTCTCAAAGATTGCTGAATTGGCTCTTCCGTAGTCATTAAAGAAGTTTCAGAGACTACGTGCCTATATTTCGGGTTTTTATCGGCTTTCCATGATGCTCTAAAAGCCCACTTATGATTAACGCTTTGTCTCCAGTCATAAGAAGCTTTCCAATCATTTCTATCTCGGTGTTTCCAAAAACCAGTTGCAGTAACAGACATATTACGTTGCCCAATTGTTGTAATAAATTGAGGCGCTCTTTCATGCTGAAAAATATTGTCAAATGATGAATTAGCAAGCAGACTTAGATAATGCAATGCTTGCAAAACTGATGTTTTACCCGAACTGTTTTGTCCTACGAGTGCGTGTAGGCGTGAACTATCTAAACTAAGTTCTGTATCTTTATGACTTTTGAAGTTATGAAGTTTGACTTTTTCTAGCATTTGATTGCTAATATTATTTTATACAGTTTGAGTGCCGATATTGTAGTGTGTGTTCGGATGTTCTAAGTTGTTGGCGCGGATCTAATTTTAACTATCCTGTTTCTTGAAACAATGAGTGGGGCGTTGCTCCTAGCCCGCCCCAAAAACTAAAATTAAATGCCGTAACAGCTTACTTCGGTTCGTGACTCCCAATTCGCTGACCTTCGCCATCGTACACCTGCATCGGGATTTTGGCGTTTTCTGCGATCGCCTCCAAAGCTTTTTGCAATGTTTGAACGTGCTTTTCTACAGCTTGACGAGTCTTAGTAGCATTGTTGTTGTTTGCTTGGATGAAGGTTTGTTGCAGTTTCTGCACGTAACCTGGAGTCATCTGCACCGCAATCAAATCTTTGCTAACAGTATAGTCGCAAATCTTGGGGTTGCCTTTGCAAGTTTTATCTAAATCGGTGCGGGCTTTTTGCAGGTTTCTTTCTTCCTGCAACCTTACTTCTGCTTGCTGCAAGGAATTTTTGTAGGAAGCGATCAGCGGTTGGGCTTTCTGAGAATAGGAAGTTGCCGCCGGCACTTGCTCCGCGTAACTCAAAGCTCTTCGCCAGGATTCTGATGCTTTAAACCAGGCGTTTTTGCCCTCAAAAATTTGAGCTTCCGCTGCTAAAGTCACAGCTTGAGTATACGCATTTTCCGAAATTCCTTCGACATTTTTGCGCTCGCGAGCTTCTGAAAGTTTGGTTTCATATTTAGGAACTAACAGTTTAGCTTGTTGGTAAGATGTCGTGTTCGTGGGAATTTCTGATAGGATGTCGAGGGATTCTTCCCAACCTGATTGCACTTGATCCCAAGTCTCGGCTGTCTGAGCTACTGCTTCGCGAGCTTCTGCTATTTGGGCTCTACTTTTGGCCGCGAGCAGCGTTTTTTCGGCTTTTTTCTCTGTGCTTAACTGGCGATTTCCAGTTGCTAAATTCTTCCCGTATTCTTTTGTCTTTCTCTGAGCAAACGGATAAACTGGGCTGTCTGGGGGGATTTCTCCGAGTTCGGCGATCGCACTTTGCCACAGAGCTTGCGCTTCCTGGCCGTCCTCGGCAGAATAAGGCGGATTTTGGGTTTTCTGGGCTGCTGACTGTGCGAGGCGCGCTGCATCGATCGCAGAGTTTAAATTCTGATTTTGCGAACGGTAGTTTTCCAGGGCGCTTTGAGCTTCACCGCGATGAATTGACCAAGAGGGAATCGGTTCCAAAAGGGCGATCGCCTGTTTTAACTGTCGCTGCGCTTCTTGGGGGCTATTGGCAACTTTTGACGTTTTCAGCGTCTTCGTCGAATTCTCGCTCAACTGTTTGGCATTAGCTAATGCACTGCATTCTCCGATGACGCAGGGGCGGCTCAGCATATAATAACCGCCTGCCAAAATTAGCGCCGCCATGCTGACCATTCCTGCTGCAGCCAGCATCGCAAACGGTGAATGCTTGGGTTTTTGGGCAACTGTTACCGCTTCCATATCCAGCGGATTGAAGGGATTGTCTGCAATATCTGTCGGTATAGCAGCTACTTTAAAGGCGATCGGATCGGAATTGCTGGAACTCTCAGACAAATTGGGGAAATATTCTTCATCCCACGCATCTTTACCATCCGTTTCTAACGGTATCTCCTCCTCTACATCCGCCGTCTGGGCAGCATTTTCTGTTAAGACTATCCCGGTTTCTTCTGCGGGGGTATTCTCGGTTTTTTTGAACAACTGCACTGTTTTTGGTCTTGACAAAACAGGGTTGTGCATGGTAAAAGAATGGAAAGCATAAGGCTGTTTTTGCCCGGTAATTTTTAGGCAAAGTCCAATCTGTTGAATAGATTCTGGTTCTATTTCGAGAATTGCTGCTTCTAGCACAGCAAAAGTCGGTTTGGCTTTGAGAACTAAACTGCGCGGGTGTTCTCCCACAACCGTTAAAGATTCATCTCGAAAATCACAACTAATATAAAGCGGTAAGTTTTTAAATCCGGCTGCTTGCAAGTGTTGCTGCAATTTTACTTCTAGAATTTGTGCGTTGCTTTGTCGCGTTGCTACTGTCATATTTTCTCCTCTGTCTGAACTCACCACTTTCGATTTTAGATTTGGAATTTTAGATTTTAGATTGCAGAACAGTCGGGATTTTTGATTGGTTTGAACTTTTGCCCCGCTTCATTCCAAATCTTAACTCTGAAAATTCAAGTTGCCACAAAATCTTAACTCTCAAATCTCAGCTTGCAAAGCCTGTCCATAACTTTCGCTGTAATAAACTTGAGTAACCTCAAAACGTCCGCCATATTGTTTGAAAGGTTCTGCTGCATAACCAAGTGGCAGCAAACAGCAAACATCTACTTCTTCGGGAATTTGAAAGGCTTCTTTCACCTTAGCGCTGACAAAACCTTCCATCGGACAACTGTCTACCCCAAAACTTTTAGCTGCAATCATTAAGTGGGCTACTGCGAGCATTGTATGTCTGTTTGTCCAAGTTTCTAGGGAGTCGAAGCAGGGACGGTTCTCGAACAATTGCGGGATTGCTTGTCGCATATAATCGGCTAAATTGTCATTCATTGCCCCTGTGGCTTTGCCCAATTCGATGACGGCTTCGGTGTTTTCGGGCCTGCCGGCGCGCCGATCGCCACAACAGATTAATACTGTTGGGGCTTCTACCACTTGGCGCTGATCGAAGGCGCAAGCTTTTAATTTTTGTTTGCTGGCTGGGTCTTGAAGTACGATAAATCGCCAAGGTTGTAAGTTGTAACCGGAGGGCGATCGCACTCCCAACCGCAAAATCTCTGCCAATATTGCTGGGGGAATCGGATCGGGTTTGAAGCTGCGCGCGGCCCGTCGGCTTTCGAGCGCGGTTTTAACATTAATTGAAGGTTGGATTTCAATTGTCATAGATAATTGGTAATTGGTAATTGGTAATCGGTAGTTGGGAATTGGGCATTGGGCATTGGGGTTGGGGCATTGGGCATTGGGATTGGTAACTTAAAAAAGTTGAATTGTTTTTCTTCCTTCTGCCTTCTTCCCTCTTCCTTCTGCCTTCTTCCTTCGTCATCCCAAGCCCAACTCGCGCTTGAGCAAATTAATCGACTTAGATCCGATGTAATTTTCGGAGCATATCAGTTGCGGGGGACGAATAATATCTTCTCTAGCCGCATTGATGGCAGCTTTTACTGTAGCAAAACTCGGTTGGTCACAAAAAATTGTTCTGGCCGATCGCACGATCGAGTTAATCTTGTACTCGTCTGACACCAAAGCCGTCATCACCAGCAAATCCTCTCCCCGGATGCTGTGGATGATGACTTCGGTCGATCGTAGCATTCCCGGACTCAGGCTCACGAGACCCAAATAACTGTCTTTCGGCAAACCCCCGACTAACTGGATTTCCTGGCTGTAGTCGTAGATGTCTACGGGAATAACTCGCACCGAACGCGGTGCCGAAATCGATTCTGCTTCTCCGATAAAATATCGACTCGTGATCACAGTTCCCGAAGAAATTTGATCCAAAAAAGTACCTAGCTGTTCCATAGGCACTAACTGTATGGGAATACGGAGAGCTTGTTCGAGTTCTTTCGCCATCAGTTCACCCACGCCGATGTCTTCTGCGGGGGCTGTGACGACCACGCGGGCGCTGCACCTGAGCCGCCAGTCAATTTCGGCCAAAAATAATTCCCTCGCTTGGTTGAGCGTACAGCCCTGTCCCAGCAGTTGATCTATACTTCCTTGCACTATTTTGTTGGCAAGGGGATATTCTTCGAGGATCGGAGATTTGAGTTTGTTGCCGCCTTCGTTGCCTTGAGCGCGGACGTAAATGCCCGATCCTGCTTGGGCTTCTACGAGTCCGGTATTTTCGAGCTGGCGGTATACTTTGCTGATGGTGTTGCGGTGCAAACCCGTCTGCATGGCTAGTTGTCTGGTGCTGGGCAAGCGGTGTCCGGGCGGAAATTGTCGCGAGGCGATCGCAAACCTGATTTGATTGAATAGTTGGGTGGATGCTGGAATATCGCTATCTGTTTGAATATGAAATTGAACCATTATTAAAGGCTCCGACGACTTCAACTTAGTATTTTTATAACGTCGAGTACCGCGCCTAGGATTGCTCCGATATCTCTGTCTATAGCATAATCTTATTTGGTTGATCTGCAGCAGCCGTTCTGCCACAGGGCGATCGCGCCGAAGAAGCGATTAATCGCAGGCTTCGGAGTTTCTCTCAACAATCAGGTACTTTCAAGTCTTAGTTTTATTTACTCTGAGATTTTGAGCTCGCTTGCTATTTTTCTACCCGTCACCAAATAAGTCTGCATTTCCCCTTTACCTTTAATCTCGATCTCGCCACGATCTTCAAATTCATATTTATCCTGGAGCAACTCATAAGTATAGTGGCTGACTTGAATGCGACCTGCTATGCCATGAGATTCCATGCGGCTGGCTGTATTCACCGCATTTCCCCACAAATCGTAAATGAATTTTTTAGTGCCAATTACCCCCGCTACCACCGGCCCGCTATTAATCCCGATGCGGAGGTCAAATTTCGTATCTAGCTTCACATTTAATTCCTTAATTGCTGCTAGCATATCCAGCGCCATTTCGGCGATCGCCTCTGCGTGGTCTGGACGTTCAATGGGAATACCGGCTGCTACCATGTAAGCATCCCCGATCGTCTTGATTTTTTCTAAGCCGTGCTTCTCACTCAGTTGATCAAAAGTTGAGAAAATTTCATTCAGTAAGTATACTAATTTAGTGGCGGGCATGGTAGTAGAAATTTGGGTAAAATTCACCAAGTCAGCAAAAAGAATTGTTGCTTTTTCAAACTTGTCAGCAATCAACCCAGGCTTATGCTTCAACCTGTGGGCGATCGGTTCTGGCAAAATATTTAGCAGTAAACTTTCAGTTTTTTTCTGTTCTTTCCTGAGTGCAGATTCCATCTGCCTGCGCTTGGTTATGTCGTGAAAAAACACAGAAATGCCGTCGTGAGAAGGAAAAACCCGGACTTCCAACCACACTTTTAAGGGACGATAATATTTTTCAAAAGCCACTCCAATTTGTTTGGCTACAGCTTCATGATACTCTTTATAAAAATCAGAATTTACGAATTCGGGAAACTCTTCCCAAAAATTTTTACCATAAAGTTCTTCCTGCGAGCGCTTCAAAAATTGCGATCCTTTGTAATTGACGTAAGTAAATCGCCACTGGGTGTCAAAAGCAAAAAAAGCATCGCTCATTCCTTCTAAAAAATTGACAATTTGCTCGTCTGTAGAACGGAGTTTTTCTTCTACTTGTTTGTTCTTGATCTGTGCGCGCTTTAATTTAGTCAGATTGATTCGCAACTCCATGTGGTTGATAATTTGCCGTCCTAAAGTCTGCAGCGCTTCTAGCTGTTCTGGGGCGAGATTACGAGGGATTGTATCTATGGCGCACAAAGTGCCGATCGGATAACCGTCAGGAGTTACTAGCGGCGCGCCAGCATAAAACCGAATATTTGGATTGGAAGTTACTAGCGGATTGGCGGCAAAGCGATCGTCATCTAAAGCATTGGGTACAACTAGCAATTCGTTGGGATTTAAAATAGCATGGGCGCAAAAAGCTGACTCTCTCGGAGTTTCGGGCGCTTCCAGACCGACTTTTGATTTAAACCACTGTCTGTTAGAATCTATTAAGCTTACTAAAGCAATAGGAGTGCCGCAAATATAGGAGGCTAAAGCTGTTAGATCATCAAAAGCTGCTTCGGCCTCTGTGTCGAGAATGTTGTAGCGGTGAAGTGCTTCTAGCCTCTCTTCTTCGTTGCTGGGCAAAGGTGCAGCTTGCATCGGAGGCGGTGAGGATATAGGTTTACGAACAATGCGTGGAAGTATTAGTGCTGCGATTTTTCTGACTTGCGAGAGCAATTTTTTAACTAATATCAAAAGACTTGTTTGCCAACCTTTATTCATCTTTATTTATTTTTTTTCACCCCTGATGGAACTGCGTATGTGCGATCGAACTCTGCTCTACTTACGTATTTACCGCAACTAACTCCTCAATCTGCAGAGCTTTTGTGGGCAATTTCCCAGTCAATACTTCTCTACCCTCATCGATGACAAGTATATCATCTTCTATGCGTATCCCCCGCACATCGGCAAATTTTTCCAACTCCTCCCACTTAACAAAATTTTTATATTTGGCACGATTTTCAGAGTTATTCAAAATTGCCGGAACTTGATAAAATCCCGGTTCGATTGATACCAGCATTCCCGGACGCAAAACTCGATTCAGTCGTAAAAATCCCAAACCAAACCGACTGCTTCTGGTTCTTCCGGCTTCATAACCAGCCAAATCTCCTAAATCTTCCATATCGTGAACATCCAAACCGATTAAATGTCCGATACCGTGTACAAAAAATAGCGCGTGAGCATCCATTTCTACCAAATCTTCAACATTGCCCTGCAAGATACCCAAATCTACTAATCCTTCCGCCATAATTTGAGCAGCTAACAGATGAATGTCTTGATATTCCACCCCCGGACTAACTTGATCAATACAAGCATCGTGTGCTGCCAAAACTACATCATAAATCGCTTTTTGAGTCGGAGAAAACTTGCCAGAAACCGGCCAAGTGCGAGTCACATCAGCCGCCCATCCCGTTGATGTTTCTGCACCAACATCTGCTAACAGCAAATCTCCGGTTTGTAGGGAATTGTGATAATGTTCACTGTGCAGCACTTCTCCATGCACAGTCACGATACTAGGATAGGCATAGGTCATATTTTTGGAGATGATGACACTTTCCATTGCAGCGCGCACCCCTGCTTCAATTTGAGCATTTCGAGTGGCCGCCATTCCCGCTTTGTGAGCTTCTACGGTGACAGCCGCAGCTTGACGCAATTCGGCCAAACTACCTGCATCGTGGCTCAGGCGCAGAGATACGATCGCCTGAGTTAATTCTAGGTCGATTCCGGTTGGCGAGTTGGGCGGTGCCAGAGGGCGATCTAGAATTTGAGACTGTTGCAACTGAGTCCAAGAATCCTGAACGGCGATCGTTGCTGCATTGGTTGTTAGCGGAGCCCTCGAAGAGGATCGGGCTTTCAATTCGGCCATTGGGAAAGCAGCATCAGCCCCAATTAGTTCGGCAATTTCTGCTCTTTTCGGCATTTCTCCGTGCCAAAGAGTGCTGCTAGCAGGTGCGTCATCTAAGAACAATTCTAATTTCCCCGACTCTAAGCGAATGGCAGCATTTTCTAAGGGCAAACCAGCAAAATATAGAAAGTGACTGCTGGCACGAAAGGGATAAGTAAGTGCCGGATAATTGCGAGGAATGCTGCGCCCCGACCATAAAATTACCGGAAAACTAATTAAACTGGCTAGTTTTTGCCGCCGTTGCTGTAAAGTATTAGTTAACAAATCATAACCTTCTGTAATTTTCATGGGTAGAAACCGATAAGTTTGAGTTTGGTTTGCAGTCAGCGGGAAGTTTTTGCATTCTCAGCATTAAAGCACTAAAATTCAGACTGCCAACTTTGCAGACATTTTTGAGAAAACTCTCATCTTTATCTGATTTTTGGCTAGCATTTATAGGCTGTCTTTTTTATAGTCTTTGTCGTCATCGCCGGGATGATTTGGTTAAGCAGTAAGCCTGAGCCACAGACAGGAAAAAAAGGCTGAAAGTGCTACTCCGCAGGCAATTAGCAGAAATGTCACAACACCCGCAATTAATCAAACTCCTTGGTCGGGTTTTTGTTGATTGGGTGAGGTGAGCGATCGCCTATATTGACGGTTTGATCTTTTAGACTTTAAAGTATAAGTAAAATTAACTGCAAAAACATGAAAATTTCTCACAAAGCTCCTCAAACTTCAGCGCAAGTACGCGATTGGCCGATCGCACACTTACCGGGATTGAGCAAGGAAAACCAATCTCAACTGGAAGAGTGCAGCATCACCACAACCGGACAACTAATTCGCATGACGAAAACGCAGGCGGCGAAAGTGTTGCTAGCCAATCAATTACAGATTAACATTCAATATGTTAATAAATGGGTAGCGATGGCAAATTTGGCTCGAATTCCAAGTGTAGGGTGTCAGTATTGCGGGCTGTTACTTCACGCCGGCGTTGCTTCTCCGGCTCAATTGGCTCAAATGCCCGTGGAGAGATTGCACCAACAAGTTTTAAGGCTGCACGTAGCGACAATGCAGCGCAATGACTTGACTCCTTCAGTCGATCGCGTGCAAAAATGGGTTCAACAAGCTAGATTAGTCAGTAGTCATTAGTCATTAGTCATTAGTTAGTAGTCATTATTATGTCAATTCAAGTTTACGGAATCCCGAACTGCGGAACCTGCAAAAAAGCTTTCCAGTGGCTCAAAGATAGCAATGTTAATTACGAGTTCATTAACACAAAAGAACAGCCGCCGACTCGCGAAACAATTCAAAGCTGGGTAACTGCTTTGGGTTTTCAACCCATGCGAAATACTTCCGGTCAATCTTACCGCGCTTTGGGCGATGACAAGAAAAATTGGACTAGCGAACAGTGGGTGGAGGCTTTTGCTAAGGATGCGATGCTGCTGAAACGTCCTCTTTTCGTTAAAGATGGAACGGCTGTTTTAGTAGGTTTCAAAGAAGACGCAATTAGAGAAAAACTGGAGATTTTAACAGCCTGAGTTCAGCCTGTTGTTCGCCGCAAAAACTTAAGTTCGCCCATATCATCCGTGAAACCCCAACGCTCGTAAAACGGCATCATGTTCGGCAAACAATTAAGATAAAAATGCTCGACAGCTTGCAGTTGAGGATGACTTAAAACTGCATCCATCAACTTCGCACCCAGTCCCATTTTTCTGTGTGTCGGCTTGATAATCACATCAAAAATCATTGCTCTGTATACGAAATCGGTAATGACGCGGGTAATGCCAATTAGTCGATCGCTCTCATCGACAAAACCAATGATAACATCAGTAGAAGCCAGCATTTTCACCACATCTTCCCGCGTCCGCTTGTCGCTCCAAAACTCGTTTTTGTACAAATCCATCAAGTCGGAAACCTGGCTTTCGGTCAAAGTTTCGACCATTCGGTACTTATCCATTTGATCTGTCATACTCTACTTTACCGTAATCTAGTTTAATTGCGCGATCGGCAATATCAAAATAGCGATCGTCGTGACTAATCACAAAAACCGTTTTCCCCCGCCGCTTCAACTCCGGTAGCAACTGCTTGTAAAAAATATCCCGGAAAAACGGGTCTTGATCCGAAGCCCATTCATCAAACAAATAAATCGGTCTATCTTCTAAATACGCCGTCAGCAAAGCCAGCCGCTTTCGCTGTCCCTGAGACAAAGCCGTAGTTGACAAAACTCCGTCTTTCACCTGAACTTTATTCTCCAAATGAAACTCTCGCAAATATTCAGCCGCCTGCTTGTCCAAATCGTGATTAGTCATCCCCAAAAGCCTTTCAAACAGATAGAAATCCGAGAAAATCGCAGAAAAGTTCTGCCTGTACCACTCTCGATTTTCCTCAGTAATTGGCTGGCCATCTAAGAGAATTTTTCCCGATTCAGGAATGTACAAACCAGTGATTAGCTTAGCGAGAGTTGACTTACCGCTGCCGTTACCGCCAATTATAAACACTAATTGACCCGGATGAAACTTCAAATTAAGCTCGCCCAAAATAAAATTGCTGTCTTCTTTTTCTCCCGGATAGCTGTGAATTACTCGATTTAACTCCAGCGTCTCCCACTCAGCAGTTGGAAACGGTTTAACCGTTGAATTTATCTCAGCTTGACTCGCCAAAGCCAATCCCATTCTCTCTATCTTTTCCACCGAAGTATTAGCACGAAAAATTGCCGGCAACCTTTGCAAAATATTCTGAAATGGAGACATCAAATAGGTACTTGTCAGAATATAAGCTGACAAAACAGGTGTAGAAACTGGCACAAATTTCGGCAAAGCAAACAGCAGCAAACCCATCAGCATAAAAAACAGCAACTGACCGACTCCAATCGCAACTGCGCCAGTATTCAAAGCAGTCACGTTATAATCGCGGGAAGCATCAGCACTCACCTGCAATTGTTCCGTAAAAAACTCTTGGCGGCGCAACGAATGCAGTTTAAGTTCCTTAATCCCATCCGTAATACTGCGAAAATGCTTAAATAATGTATCTTGTTCTTCTCTGGCTAAATCGAAGAATTTCCGCATTTTGCTGAGCAACAACTGCACCGTGCCAATCATCAGCACCAAAAAACAAAAGACAACAACAAAAACCGTACCCGAAATCGTGCTTAAATAAGTTAAGCAGCCCACGATAACGGCGATATCAACACAAAGAAAAGGAATCAAAAATATAGTATTAGAAAGCGTTCCCACATCATCAGTCAGAGTTGCCAGCAAGCGGTTAGCGCCCAACTCTTCCAAATTCCGCAAAGGAGTAGACAAAATGCCACGGCTCAAACTCAGACGCAAATTATAAACAGCTTCTTGAGAGAGATAAATTAATAAAAATTGGGATACAAAGCCACTCAAAAGAGCCAAGATTGCTAATCCCGCAAAATACCAGACTAAATTACCATTGGAATTGTCGCTGATTGCACGGTTAATTAGGGAAATTAACGTAGCGCTGCAACCGCCGCTGATTAAGCCTGTGAGTATGGCGATGGAAACATTTAACCAAGAAGCTTTTAATAGTAACCAAATTACATTCATCTAATTTTACTCTTAATTGAAATTTTGAAACTCACGTGCAAACCAACGAAATCCCCGACTTCTTGGTAACAATCTCGATTACTACTGAATAAATTTGATTCAGCAGTCGAGTCTCTTGATATTCGCATCCCCCAATAGCATTAATTTTCTTCTTGTACTTCCGTTTCCTGGGTTTCAAATACAACCTGCTCATAAATATCGAGCATCGACATTTGCACTTCCACTGAAGCGAAGGAAACTATTGCTGATTCTCCCTCATATTCCCGAAACAACCATTCATTTGATTCGGTTTTAATATATTGTGCGACTAAAAACTCAGATTGATTGACTAACAGATATTCACGGAATTCAGGGATAGATCGATAAAACCGAAACTTATCCTCTCGATCAAAATCCTTGGTAGACTTAGAAAGCACTTCCACAATCAGCACAGGATTGAGTATTTCATCTTTCCGTCCCTCTGTGCAAACTAATTCTCCTTCAACTACCATCACATCTGGATAAGTCCCGCGTCGATACCGAGGAATCCACAACCGCAAATCGCTCATAAATGGTCTAGCATTCTTTCCCCGCAAAGCAGATTTTAAGAACGCATAAATATTACCGATTATCTGGCTGTGATTAATACTACCACCCGTCATTTTTACAATTTCTCCATCCCGGTATTCATTTCTAAACTCAGCAGTTTCCTCTAAATCCCGGTACTCATCTGGAGTATAAAACTTTGCCTTACTTTGTACTAACATTGTTGCCTCTGTACTAACTTTTATCTGCGTTAATCTGCGTTAATCTGGCTACATCTGCGGTTAAAAATCATAATTAACAGTATATCACAACAAAAAAGAAACGCCCAACTGCAAAGAGTCAGGCGTTTTCCACTATTTCACAACCAGGACAAATTAATCCCGACGAGACACTAAATTCGATTCAATGTTCGCACCCACAACAGGTTGCACATGACTCAATGCCGACTGCAAGATGGGAGTTTTGGTAATAGCATCATTAGCCAAATTAAACAAAGGGTTCGACAAAATTCCCGCCAATGTTGTCGCAACTAAGGTGAGTACAACGCTGACTTGCAAAGGCCGCATTCCCTGAAGATTCCAGCGAACTTCGGGATAATTTTTTACCGCGTCTGACATTTCTTGAGGTTCTTTTACTACCATCATCTTGACAACGCGGATGTAGTAGTAAATCGAAACTACGCTGGTAATTAATCCCAGAATAACTAAGCCGTAAAGTCCTGCTTGCCAGCCTGCCCAGAACAGATAGATTTTGCCGAAAAATCCAGCCAGGGGCGGAATTCCACCGAGAGAAAGCAGGCAAATACTTAAGGCTAAAGTTAACAGCGGATCTTTTTGGTACAAACCCGAATATTCGCTAATTTGGTCGGTTCCAGTCCGCAGCGAGAACAGGATGATGCAGGCGAAAGCACCCAAGTTCATAAACAGGTAAACCAACAGATAAAATATCATGCTGGAGTAACCGGCTTCTGTTCCTGCAATCAAACCCAGCATCACAAAACCGGCTTGGGCGATCGACGAATAAGCCAAAAGCCGCTTCATGCTAGTCTGGGCGAGGGCAACCACATTTCCCAACACCATGCTGAGAATGGCTAAGGCCGTGAATACGAAGTGCCACTGTTCGGTAAGTGCGGGGAAAGCAGTTGTTAACAAGCGGATTGCTAGGGCAAAACCGGCTGCTTTGGAACCGACAGAAAGGAAGGCAACAACCGGTGTAGGAGAACCTTCGTAAACGTCAGGAGTCCATTGGTGGAAGGGAACCGCAGAGATTTTGAAGGCGATGCCGGCGATCGCAAAAACCAAAGCAATCACCAAACCGAGAGATTGACCTTCATCCACAGTAGAAAGGTTAGCCGCGATCGCACTTAACTTCGTTTCGCCGCCCGACAACCCGTACAGCAGCGAAATCCCGTAGAGAAACACCGCTGAAGAAGAAGCCCCAATTAACAAATATTTCAAAGCAGCTTCATTGGAACGCGGGTCGCGTTTTGTGTAACCTGTCAGCAAATAAGACGAGATACTCAGAGTTTCCAACGAAATAAAAATCATCACCAATTCATCAGCGCCGCTGAGGAACATTCCCCCCAAAGTAGCGCTAAGCAAAATGCCGATGAATTCCGCTAAAGCAGTACCAGTTTGCAGTACATAGCGGACGGATATCAAAATAGTGACAGCCGCACTCAAAGCGATAATTCCGCGAAACACTAAACTCAAGGCATCGCTGTTAAAACCGCCCAGAAACGAGATGGTATCCGTATTATCCCACTGCAAACACAAGGCAGCGACGGCGGCTAGCAAACCCGCAACGGCAGCGTAGGGAGTCCAACCCGAGGAACTGCGGCCTACGATTAAATCGCCGACGAGAACCACCAAGAGGGTGATGATGACAATTCCCTCTGGCAAGATAGTTCCAGCATTTAGCTGGGCAGCAAGAGTAGCAAAATCCATATTTTCAGGCAGGTTGGGTAGTACAAGCCGCAAAGGCTGTAATGGGCTGTGAACTTGTAAAAATTCTTTACCAAACACAGATTGTATCGCGGAAGCTCCCTCATGCTCTCTGCGTTGCGAGTGTGAGCTTTTGTATTACAGTATAATACAAAGAAGTAGGTTCGCAGTTTCGCGTTGACTCGCCGGCTGCGGGCAACTGCGAACCAGTTTTAATGTGCCGCTTATGCCATCCACAGAATTCGATCGCCCCGCACTTACAGCCCGCGCCGTCGCAGCATCGGTGTCTGTTGCCTCTGCAGCCGGCATTCGCGTAAACGACCCCCACGTGCTTGCTGACACCTATTCCGTGCGAGTTCACCTGAAACCTGCACCCATTGTGGCTCGGATCGCTACCCTAACCCCCGTAGTGCGATCGCCAGTCGAGTCTTGGTTGGCCCGCGAACTCTCTGTCGTCGCCTTTCTGGCTGCCAAAGGCGCTCCTGTAGTCCCTCCCAGCGATTTTTTACCCCCGGTTCCCCACCATTGCGACGGTTTGACGATGAGCTTCTGGCGCTACTTTGAACCAATCTCTGATGCTTTGCCCGATGGGGCGACAGTCGGACGAATGCAAGCTGAACTGCACGCGGTTCTGCGCGATTACGCGGGCGATTTGCCGCTGCTGGCGCCGCCCCTCAACGATATTCCGCGCGGGCTCGAAAGGCTCGAACAGCTTGGCAATATTCTGCCGAAAAGTGACCTGACGCTGCTGCAAACAACTTACGATCGCCTGCTTGGGGAGTTAAGCAATTCAGTCAGCGTGTTGCAGCCGCTGCACGGAGATGCCCATGCCTTAAATTTAATTCCAACTGCGAAAGGATTGCTGTGGAACGATTTTGAGGACACTTGCACCGGTTCTATCGCCTGGGACTTGATTAACCTCGACGATGAGGGGATGGCCGCTTATCCGAATGCGCCCGACTTTGCCACTCTAGAACCGTACCGTAAAATGCGACAGCTACACGCGATCGTTTGGGTATACGCGATATCACCCGAGTTACCCGACTGGATCGCAACTGCTAAAACCATGCTCGATAACTTGCACATACTTAAGTCCTAATCATCTTTATTGTGGAACAGGCCCGAAAGCCTGTTCCTGAATATGCTGCCACTTTAAAAACCCCGATTCAAATTGAGTTTGGGTAAAAACTATTTCGCTTTTATATTTTATATTTTATATTTTATAGTTTCGGGTGAGCCGATCGAGCTGATAAAATAGTAACGGTCGTGCCAAATAATATTTAGCTAACAGGTAAATATTAGGTCTTTGCCTCACTTTAAAAACTTCCGAAAAGTAGAAGTAGTTCCCCACGATCCAAGATGGCGAATTACCTTCCTTAAAGAGTCAAAACAGATTGCATGAGCAATGGGAGAAAAGGCGGTCACCGTTCACCATATCGGTAGCACAGCGATGCCGAGCATTTATGCAAAACCGATTATTGATTTCTTAATTGAGGTCAAATACCTTGCTAAAGTAGAAAGTTAAACCAATAATTCGGCATGACTGATTCGCTAAGTGCCTACAAACAGGAGATTCTCAATGACTTCAACAACCCTCCCGACTACGAGAATGAATTTCACAAACAAGCTGCAACTCGGTTAGTAGAATTGCCAAAAGTGCGATCGGGCCAGCTTGTTCTAGATATCGCCACCGGAACAGGTTTAGCGACTATTGCGGAGGATGCACTTAGGTCGATCGGACTCAAGAAAATATAAATCGCCTTTTCTACACCAGGAATGCTTTAGATAGTATGTCTAAATTACTTAATTACATCTGTATCTTTATTATTACCGGCTGCCTAATGTTTGCTTGTCATTTACGGGAGCCTCTAAAAGTAAAACCCCCTCCCCTAAAAGTATCTTGTGTTCCTTTTGTTGGCTATACACCTCTCATCATTGCTCAAGAGAAAGGATTCTTCAAAGCGCAAGGGGTAGACGTGGAACTCAGCTATGTAGACTACTCACAATTCCAAGACGCGGATTTCAGTGCAGGGAAGTATGATGGGATCGGATTGACCTTGGGCGATTTGGTGATATTGAGTGCCACAAATCCTGATATGCAAGCTGTAATGGTTGTGGATGAATCCACAGGTGCAGATGTGGTAGTCGCGCAATCAGAGATTAAAACAATCCCTAACTTGAAAGGAAAAAAGCTTGGTGCACATCTAGGCAGCTTTAGCGAAGTTTTCGTTACTGAGATGTTGAAAACCTCTCAACTGACGAGCGATGATGTTAGCCTGGTCAAAGTCGAGGCTTTAGAAGTTCCCGATCGCTTACAAAACAATGCTATCCAAGCAGGACACACTTGGGAACCGTATCTTTCTGAAGCATTAAAATTAGGGGCGCATATCCTGTTTACCAGCAAGCAAACCCCAGGCTTAATTTTAGATTTGGTCGCGTTTCGGGGTGAGGTGATACGCGATCGCCCCGAAGATATTCGCGCCTTTGTGCGAGGCTGGCTTCAAGGCTTGTCCTATTGGGAAGCAAATATTCCCCAAGGAAACGCGATCGTGAGCAAAGCGTTGAATATTCCCATCAAGAGAATCTCTTTCAAGGGAATAGACCTCACTGACCTTGCAGAAAATCAAAAGTTCTTTCAATCAGACAGTCCTAATTATATCTACAAAACCGCCAAAAAATATGCGGACTTTTTTATTCGCGCTGGCAATGTGACCCGCCTTCCCAATCTAGAAACCTTGTTCAATTCTTCTTTCTTAACCCGCCCTCCTAGTCTGAAACCATGAAGCGCTCCTTTTTCAACAGCATCTTTATTATTATTACCTGCTGGCTGCTGTTTGCTTGTCATTCTCCGGAATCTCTAAAAGTAAAACGTCCTCCCCTAAAAGTAAGTTTTATCTCTTTTGTTGGCCATAGACCTGGCATCATTGCTCAAGAGAAAGGATTCTTCAAAGCGCAAGGGATAGACGTGGAACTGAGCTATGTAGACTACTTACAATTGCAACAAGCAGATTTCAGTGCAGGGAAGTATGATGGGATCGGATTAACCTTGGGAGATTTTATGATCTTGAGTGCCACAAATCCCGATATCCAAGCTGTGATGGTTGTGGATGAATCGACAGGTGCAGATGTGGTAGTCGCGCAATCGGACATTAAAACAATTCTTAACTTGAAAGGAAAAAAGCTTGGTGCAAATCTAGGCGGCTTTAGCGAAGTCTTCGTTACTGAGATGTTGAAAATCTCTAAGCTGACGAGCGATGATGTTAGGCTGGTTAAAGTTGATGGTTTAGACGTTCCCCAGCGCTTACAAAACAATGCTATCCAAGCAGGGCACACTTGGGAACCGCATATTTCTGAATCATTAAAATTAGGAGCAAAAATTTTGTTTACAAGCAAACAAACCCCAGGCTTAATTTTGGATTTGATCGCGTTTCGGGGTGAGGCCATACGCGATCGCCCGGAAGATATTCGCGCCTTTGTGCGAGGCTGGTTTCAAGGCTTGTCATATTGGAAAGCAAATATTACCGAAGGAAACGCGATCGTGAGCAAAGCATTGAATATTCCCAGCAATACAAGACCTTTCGAGGGAATAGACCTCACTGGCTTTGCAGAAAATCAAAAGTTCTTTCAATCAGACAGTCCTAATTATATCTACAAAACCGCCAAGAAATATGCCGACTTTTTTATTCGCGCTGGCAATGTGACCCGCCTTCCCAATCTAGAAACCTTGTTCAATTCTTCTTTCTTAAACCCCCCTCCTAGTCGGAAACCATGAAGCGCTCGTTTTTCAACAGCATTCGTACAAAGTTAATCGTGTCGTTTCTCCTCGTTGCTCTAATTCCGTTGCTGTTGTTAGCATTTATCAACAAGCAGACAACTCAAAAGGCATTGACCGACAACGCACGACAAGCCCTATCTGCGGCGGCTAACGAAACCGCTAACAGAATAGACGGGTTTATCGATGCAAATCTCAATGCCGTGCGCGTAGAAGCGATTTTACCAGGTTTGTCTGCCTATCTGGGCCTACCTCCAGAACGGCGAAATGGTAGTCCCCAAGAGATGTTAGCGACTGAAACCTTAACCCGGCTCAGTCGCAAAGATATGCTTAATATTATCTCCTATGCCTTGCTCAACTTAGAGGGACGGAATGTACTCGATACGAATACACCGGATGTTGGACGAGATGAATCCGGTCAAGATTACTTCCAAGAACCGCTCAAAACTCAACTATCTTTTGTTTCTAGTATTAGGCAATCGCCGACAATTCCCAACCTCGTGACGCTCTTCTTTAGCAGTCCTGTTCGCGATGCGAAGGGAAATATATTGGGTGTATTGCGGGTGGCATACAATGCCACATCTGTCCAGCAGTTGGTGACTCGGGAAACTGAACACGCAGGTGCGAAATCGTTAGGAGTTCTTTTAGATGAACACTATATCCATCTGGCACATAGCACTACACCTGAACTCCTTTTCAAATCGATTGTGCCTTTGCCGCCCAATGTTGTAGCGAAACTGCAACGCGAAGGGCGTTTGCCTAAGACTCTAACGAAAGAACTTGCAATCAATTTGCCTGACCTCAAGCAAGCTTTAGACACTAAACAGCCTTATCTAACCACACGATTGGCAGCTACGGGTAATAATGAGTTGAGCCTCTTAGCGATCGCCCGCCTGAAATATAAACCTTGGTCAGTTCTTTTCGCACAGCCGATTGCCGTTGCCCTAGCACCTGTAGAAAAACAAATACGTGATGCACTTCTTTTATTAGCAATCATCGCCACAATTGTAACTATCATCGCTTTGGCGATCGCACAACTATTAACAAAGCCTGTGATTTACCTCACCGAAGCCGTTGCCCAGTTTACTGCGGGTCACTTAGATATGCGTGTGAAGATGCGATCGCGAGACGAAATTGGTCTGCTGGCACGATCCTTCAACAGTATGGCGAGGCAAATCCAAGAATCCTTTGAAACCCTCGAAGACAAAGTTAAAGAACGAACAGCAGAACTCGCTAATGCTAATCAGGAAATCATTACCCTGAACGAAAAACTCAAAGTAGACAACCTCCGCTTAGGTGCAGAATTAAATGTGGCGCGTCAGATCCAGCAAATGATTTTGCCTAACCCTGAGGAACTGGAAATTGACGGACTAGATATCGCCGGATACATGGAACCCGCTGATGAAGTAGGAGGTGACTACTACGACGTGCTACAGATCGATGGTGTTGTCACACTGGCGATCGGTGATGTCACCGGACACGGCCTGGAAAGCGGCATTCTGATGCTGATGGCGCAAACCTCAGTTCGCACCCTGCAAGAGATTCGTGAACTAGACCCCGTTCGATTCCTGGATGTACTCAACCGTACCCTCTACAAAAACGTACAGCGCATGAACTCTGAGAAAAGTCTGACGCTGGCGATTTTGAGCTACTCCGAAGGACTCATTAGCATCAGCGGTCAGCATGAAGAAACGTTAGTTGTGCGAAAAAATGGAGATGTTGAGCGCATCGATACGATGGAGTTAGGCTTCCCGATCGCTTTAGATGATGATATCGCAGACTTCATCAGTCACGTCCTGATTGAGCTAGAACCTGGAGATGGGGTGGTGCTTTATACTGATGGCATTCCAGAAGCCTATAACATCGGCAAAAAGCAGTATGGACTGAAGCAATTGTGTCAAGTAATTGGTCAAAATTGGCACAAGTCTGCAGCAGGAGTTAAGGATGCGGTGATTGTAGATGTGCGGCAACATATCGGTAAGCAGAAAGTGTTTGATGATATTACTTTGCTAGTCTTTAAGCGGCAGGGTGACGTTACTGAAAAGGAAAATTTACTTAATGATATCATCGTCCAAAAATAGCTGATACAATGAAGAACAAAGTTTGACTAATACTTTATGAAAGTAAAATACCAAGAAAGAATTGATTTAACAGCAGACGAGTTAAAAATAATTCTGTCCGAGCAGCGCACTCTACCTAATAAACAAAAAATTCAGGCACTTTATTGGTTAAAAACAGGAGCGAGTCAAAGCCTTACAGATGTAGCTGAACGTTTAGGCGTACATAGAATTACTGTACATAGATGGTTAAAACAATATAGTGCTGGCGGTCTGTCATAACTGTTAGAAATACGGCAAGCAACTGGTAGACCCCGAATAATTCCTTCAGCGGTAATAGCCGGAATATCAGACAAGTTAAGTGAAAAATCCTGTGATTTTAAAACTTATAAATAAATTGGTCAATGGGTAGAATAGAACTATCAAGTATCAGTTAAATATCAAACATTACACAAGCAAGTACACTATCGCATGAAAGCCAACTTAAAGGAACAAAAGCCTGTGAGTAACAAAAAGGCTCAGGAGGCCGCCATTGAGTTTAAAAAAAATTAAAAAACTTGATTAAAAACGATTGAAATGAACAAAATAACAGCTTTTAAAGTAAAATTTATAGGTAAAGTAAAAGGAAATTTCAAACTTTATTATTTAGAGAACTATAGCAATCAGAAATCATTGGTCAATTTCTTACTTCCTCCCCTTGATAAGGGGAGAGTTGGGTGGAAAAAAAAATTACGACTGATTTAGTATTGCTATATTAGCTTTAATCTATCTGACGTTTTTTGAGGTGGAGCTACTTAGAAGATGGTTGGGGAACTGCAACGGTGGTAACACGGACATTCGGATCGAGGGCGTCACCTTGAGAGTAAATATAATCAAATGCCGATCGATCTTTAAGCATATTTGCTCGCAAAAATAGCGCGCTCCAACGGGCGATCGTTTCAATACCCACGGCTCGCTCTAAGGTAGCAGTATTGCGATCGGGGTTCGCACCAGCGGGGTTATTAACATTGGTAATGCCGAAGTGATTTGCACCCATAACAGTAATCAAAGCTTTGGGTGGTGTTTGAATTTGGTCAAAGGTGCTTTGAGATCGATCGGGCAGGGCGACACCATCGATATCGCCTTGAATCAACGCCACTGCAATGCCATCATTAGCGATGGGTACAAATTCATTAGCAATGGGATTCCGCAAGTTAGCTCCAAAAAATGCACCCGCTAATAGTTCTTTCGGGCGCGTAAATGGCTCTTGACACAAATACAATTCTGGGAGGCATTTATTAGCAATCACCGATAACCCCACTGCACCCCCAAAAGAATGACCCAATAAACCAAGGCGCTGCGTATCGATAACAGACGCAATCGGAGATGTGGGCTTTGTGTTTTCGATCGCCATTTGCGACAAAACCGCCGCAATTTGCGAAGTTTCCGACGCCAAATTAGGCGGTAAAGTGGGATTGAAGGGCGAAGGGCGCAAATGGTTCGGAACGACTACCACAAAGCCGTACCGCGCCACGTGGCTAGCGTAATCTGAATAAAATGATTTATCTACAAGCGCACCTTGCAATAAAAGTACAATGGGGAAAGAGTAATTACCCGAATTAAGATCCGATGGTTTAGGATAATAAATGTCAGCTAAATCGTTATTAGCAGATATCATCGTACTGTAAAAGCTGGTTTCTTTAAATGGCGGTGCATAATCGATTGTTGTGGCAAAGACTTTGCTAGCAACGACAACAAACGCAGCAATTGCACAAACAATTGCTAGGGTTTTTGCTGAAAAAAAATGAGGGTTGAAATTTATCATTATTATTATTATTTTGGGTTTGAGAGTGCGTGCATAAGCTACGGGAAAAAACAAGTCGGTGACCGTTGGCAATTTAAGGAGCGTTGCCGGAAAATATTTCGGACTCTGTGGCTAAAAGTATCAACTTGTGATTAATAGAAATTTGTTTCAAAATTACAAATACACTGACTCACAAATAAACAAAATTTCTGATTTTACACCATGTTTGACTACTTTTATTTTAGTGTGGCTTATAACCCGCCTAAGTCTTCTTCAGAAAAATATTTTTTACTGTGATGAATCGGAATTTCGATGACCAATGTCGCCCCTTGAGCAGGTCTCGAAAGACAACGAAGTTGCCCGCCGTGCTCGTCCACTACAATAGCATAGCTGATCGATAACCCCAAACCCTTTCCTTGGCCCACTTGCTTCGTTGTAAAAAAGGGTTCAAAAATGCGTTGTTGAATCTCTTCTTTTATGCCCGGCCCATTATCCGTAATATAAATACCCACTTGAAAATCGGAGAGTAACTTCGTGCAAATAGTAATAGTAGGGATGTGGCTGTTATCATCGGCCTCTTTTTCCCAACTTTTTTGTGACTGCAACGCATCAATCGCATTGCTCAGGACGTTCATAAAAGCCTGATTCATTTGCCCCGCATAACATTCTATCTTTGGCAGAGCCTCATACTCTTTTATCACTTTAATTATCGTTTGATCTGCTTCATCTTTCAGCCGATGCTGCAAAATCATCAGCGTACTATCAAGTCCTTCATGGATATCCACCGCTTTTAACTCAGCTTCATCGAGTCGGGAAAAATTCCGCAGCGATTGCACTATTTCTTCGATTCGCTCAGCTCCTATGCTCATAGAAGCAATTAACTTCGGCAAGTCCTTCCTGAGAAAAGTGAGATCCATCGCCTCTAGTTGTTCCTGGATAGCTGCTGTGGGATTGGGAAAATCTTCTGCGTAGAGTTGCACCAGCCTCAGCAAATCTTCAGTGTACTCCCTTACGGGCGAGAGGTTCCCTTTAATGAAGCTAATCGGGTTGTTAATTTCGTGAGCTACCCCTGCTACGACATTCCCTAAACTTGACATTTTCTCGCTTTGAATTAGTTGAGCTTGTGCATTTTGTAACTGTTGTAAAGCCAGCTCTAGCTGCTGAGATTTCTCCCGCTCTTTAGCTTCGGACTCCTGCAATCGCGCATTTTGCTCGTGCATTTTTTTTTGCAACCGCTGAATAGTTAGTTGATTTTCGACACGAGCTAAAACTTCTTCTAAATCAAATGGCTTGGTGATGTAGTCTACTCCTCCAACAGCAAATGCTGTGACTTTATCCAATACTTGATTTAAGGCGCTCAAGAAAATCACTGGAATACCCGAAGTTCTGCCATCCGCTTTTAAATGTTGGCACACTTCGTAGCCGTTCATCTGGGGCATCGTGATGTCCAGCAAAATCAAATCTGGCGGGGTTGAACGCGCTGCTTTTAATGCCATTTCCCCGTTTATTACCCCCCGAACTTTATATCCTTTGTCGCTCAGCATAATGGATAAAAGACGCAGGTTGTCTGGGGTATCGTCAACCACTAAAATATTGTCAACATAAAATTCTAATTTCTGGGTGTTCATGGGATAAATTTTTCTGTTAAGTCAGTAATTTTATCATATCTAAAATTATGAATCCAATCGGTGATAATCTCCGCAGAAGAAGTATTGGATTCAGGGATTGTGGCGACTAAACTTAAAATCAGGTCAGCATCTGCATCGATAGCTCCATGATGTAACTGTATCACCCACTCCGTAGGCATTGTCGCCAAAGTTGTCCTTAAAATTTCAGTTTTTTCCCCTTCTTTTACACTCAAGTCTTGACCCTCAAGCTGAGATAATGTAAAGTTCGGTAAATCTTCATAAATATACTGTACCCCTAAATGTTCAGCCATTTTGGCAAAAATAACTTCTTCTTGGAAAGGCTTGCTCACAAAATCGTCACAGCCTGATGATAAAACAATGGCTCGCTCTTCCTCAAAAGCGCTAGCACTCAACGCAACAATCGCGGTAGGCTCATCTTGAATCTTGGCTTTAATTTGTCTGGTAGCCTCATACCCGTCTATCACAGGCATTTGCATATCCATCCAAATTAGGTGAGGTTTCCAAGTTTCCCAGATTCTAATAGCTTCTTGACCATTTACTGCTTCGCGCACCTCCAAGCCAAGCGGTTCGAGAAGATGAATCAATAGCAAACGGCTCTCCCATTTATCATCAACCACCAAGATGCGATATGGGGGTTGGTTGGGTTGTAAACCAATTACCCGCTTTCTTGATTGTCGAGGTTGAACTTCAGCCATCTCAGGGGAGCTAATTTGGATATCAAAACTAAAAATTGTTCCTCGATTCAAGGTACTGTTGACGGTAATGTCTCCTCCCATCAGTTGTACGAATTGTCGGCTGATGGGTAAACCCAAGCCTGTTCCTTCTTGAGATTTCCGACCTGCGTCACTCTGCACAAAAGCCTTAAATAGATAATCTAGCTCAGTAGGAGCAATGCCGTAACCAGTGTCTTCCACTTCAAACGTAATAGTCCGTGGTTCGTTGTCTATGGGGGACTTTTGTTTCGCACTAATTGCTGCAACCCGAAGCGTTACACTGCCCTTCGTAGTAAACTTAATCGCATTTCCTAACAGATTAATCAAGACTTGACGCAATTTATTTTCGTCAGTTTTTACATACTGAGGAATGTTAGAGTTGATGTGCCAACTGAGCTGTAAACCTTTAGAATCAGCTTTGAGTTTGAGCATTTCTTCGAGAGAATGAAGCAAATGATACAGGTCAAAGCTAGTAGGATTTAAGGTAATCCGACCTGCCTCGATTTTAGACATTTCCAGCACGTCATTAATCAGCGTCAGCAAATGCTCGCCAGAACGGCTAATGATGTCGATCTGTCCCTGTTGTATGTGAGAAAGGGATGAGTCGCGCGCCAGCACTTGGGTAAAGCCGAGAATTGCATTGAGGGGAGTTCGTAATTCGTGACTCATTTTTGATAAAAATTCGCTTTTAGCCTTGTTAGCCGCATCTGCAACTTCTTTGGCTTTTTGTAAGGCCGCCTCTGCTTTTTTACTTTCCGTAATATCGCTTGCTGTGCCCGTTATTCCTAGAATATTTCCCTCGGAATCCCGCACTACAAGTGAATTAAACCGGAGATTGATAGGTCTACTATCTTTAGCTAATTGTATGGTTTCATACTGAAATACGGACTCTCCATTCAGCATACGTTGGAATATTTCGCTATCTTTGGGAAGTTGTTCAGGTATCTGAAACTCACTGAATTTTCGCCCTATCATTTCTTCAGGGCTGTAGCCAAAAATTTGTTGGACGGCAGCGTTGACGAAGGTATAACGCCCTTCAACATCAACTGACCAAATCATATCCTGCGATGTTTCAACTAAGTCACGGTATTTAGCCTCGCTTTCTTTTAGCGCTTCTTCTACCCTTTGACGATCGGTAATATCGTTAATGACTAAGAGAATACACGCTTCTCCACCCAACTCAATAATATCTGCTGATACCAGCATCTTCCTCACCTCGCCTGATGAAGTACAAAAATCAAATTCCTGATTCCGAAGCACTCCTGATTCTTGCAAGAGCTGCTTGTATCTGTCACATTCTTCTAAATTAACCCAAAAATTCAACTCAATTGCTGTAAAACCAATTACCTGTTCGCGAGAGTAACTAAAAGTGCTGAGGAAACTGTCGTTCACTTCGATGTAGCGTCCATCTGCAAATCTGGCGATCGCGATCGGGTTAGGACTGGAACGAAAGGCTTTAGAAAACTTTTCTTCAGACTTGCCCAAGGCTCTTTCTGTCTGCATTCTGACAGCCATTTCCTGTTGCAATTCTTGCGTTCTTTCTATAACCTTACATTCCAGCGTTCGCGAGTATTCGCCTAATTGCTCGTAAAGTTGAGCATTCTCAATAGAAATAGCAATTTGGGCAGATAACAGTTTTAACAATTCTAGGCGATCGGTAGTAA
>NZ_JAUBQE010000146.1:0-1409 GCF_036701115.1 Microcoleus sp. Pol1C5
CACGCCGCATATGTGGACGGCCCCTCGCTTACAAGGTTCAAGCAGCAGCTGATCGGATGGTTTGCGTTCATATGTCCGGCCTGTTGGTGCAGCCTCACATGACCGCTGGCCAAGATGGATTCCGCGGCGCGAGTTCCTAACACGTACGCGACCTCGAGGGCCGATGCGGCGTTCGGAGTTTCTTGCGCTCTGGATCGATCGATCACACCATCTGCTTTCTTCTTGCAAGTTTCCGGTTATCGGCCTGGCACGTAGCGCGTGCTGCGCTCCCCGTGACTGGCTGATTTCATGCAGCTCTCGCCAGCGATGTGGCTCCAGCAGGTGCCTGGTAATCCTGGTCGGTGACCATGAGCTTCCACGCGATGCGCGCCATCTTGTTCGCCAAGGCGACCGCGACCAACTTTGGCGGTTTCCGCTTCAGCATCTCGAGGATCCAGGGCGAAGCATGCTTGCTTCGATCATTGCGGATATGGCGGAGCAGCGCTGTAGCTCCGACCACGAGTGTTCGTCTGAGCAGGGCGTCACCAGCACGGGTTATGCTGCCCAGCTTCACCCGGCCGCCGGTTGAGTGATCACGCGGCGTCAGACCGATCCAGGCGGCGAACGCGCGACCGGACTGGAAGTCTTCCGGTGCCGGCGTCTTTAGTGCCAGCAATGTCGCGCCAAGTGTTCCGACACCCGGTATCTGAGCCACCCGCCGGCTTCGCGCGTTCGAGCGGTGCCATTCAGCAAGCCTCCCGTTGACTTCCTTAATCCGTGCCCGCAGCAGTGCCAGCTCCTCGGCATGCATTGCGAACAGATCGCGCGCGAGATGCGGGACTTCGGGATCGGCAGCGATGCGATCAAGTAGCGGTTCCACGCGGCAGGTTCCGGAGCCAGCGATCAGCCCGAACTCGGCAGCGTGGCCGCGGATCGCACTGCAGAGCTGAGTGCGCGTTCGGATTAACCGGTCGCGCATTGTGACCAGCATCAAGGCCGCCTGATTGTCCGCCGACTTGATCGGAACGAAGCGCATTGTAGGCCTGCTCATCGCCTCGCAGATCGCTTCTGCATCGGCTGCGTCGTTTTTGCCGCGCTTGATATAAGGCTTGATATAGGCAGGCGGAATCAACTTCACCGAGTGCCCAAAGCCGGTAAGCGTCCGACCCCAGTTGTGCGAAGCTCCACATGCTTCGATCGCCACTTGCGTTGGTGGCAGCTTTGAGAAGAACTCGATCATCTCTTTGCGGCGAAAAGTTTTGCGCAGCACCGGCCTTTCGGCAGCATCGACACCGTGCAGCTGGAACACATGCTTTGACGTGTCCATCCCAATGCGGATAATATCGTTCACGGACGGTCTCCTTCTTGAGGTTTTCAACGACTCAATCTTGGCACATTTGATGCCGTTTGGGGGCCGTCCACCCCAACAC
>NZ_JAUBQE010000109.1:0-6232 GCF_036701115.1 Microcoleus sp. Pol1C5
ATAGATGTTCAGCCTATTTTACATTTTTTTTTGTACCCCCTTGACAATTTGCACTTTTTCTTAACTTGTCACAAATGATCCCTGACAACCTTTAAACCAATAACTCGGCGTACCGCTCCACAAAGTAACAGGTTGCCGTTTTTTTTCTTTCATTTGCTTGAGGGCAGAGCCTGTGGCTGCCAATTTTTCAGCCGTCCCGCACAGCCGCCCGGAGGTAATTTTCCCTTTCCCGTTTCCAACTAATTTGGAAGCAATAAGTAAGCCTGCCATTAGCCCTAACATTGCCAGTCCCTCTGGCTTCAGAAACTGACCCAACAACCCGCCAAAATCTATGCTAGTTAACGAACGTTTAGGAGTTTGAACTGCCATTGGTATCAAGGTAGCTTTGTTAATTTTAGGCAAAAATTGCAAATTGTTCATTTTTTTTAGCTCTTAAAAAACTAAAGGTTTCAGCTAGCGGCTATCGCCTCAAGGGGGAGACCATGACAAAAATAGGTAAACAATGGTAAGAAGCAATAACGCGAAATCTCCCAGTAAGACAGTACAGAATTATAGTGGAAAGTCCCACACGCAAAAGAACAAGAGTGCTGATTATTACGAGATAGATCCGGAGCTATTCAACAGTGATTACAACCAAACTCGCAAGCCCTCTTTGCCCTATGGAATCGTGATTAACGATAACCCAGCAGGTATTTTGCTCCCGAACGACCAGCTTGTCAAAGCGGAATGGCACGTAATACCTAATGTTGAGGAATTGACAACGGTCGAACTAAGCGAAGAAGTGACAGGCTTACTGCTCCAAAAAGCGAGAATGTTGGTATTAGCTTTTGTGCCTGAGTACATCCGCTACAAAGATATTGAAGAAAATGGAGAATTAGCAGGTACTTTTATTGGGCTTTACGACGAATATCGCGATTCCCTCGATAAAAAGACGCAGGAAGTGTGTTCCGAACACGCTCTCATCTTTCTAAATCCCAAAAACCAACCCCTGCATCAGGTACCGATTGTCGTCCGCTTCAAGAATGTAGCCCTCTGGAGCTTTAAGAGCGCTAGAGAAGAATTTTACCGCAATTTGGAACGGGCATTTGCTGATTGCTTTGGGAGAGATTACAGCGGTAAAAATGACAAGTGGCGCTCTTTGGGAGTGTTGAATGTCGAGTTTAGAGCTCTTAAAGAAGGGGAAGGCAAAAATAAATCGTTTTGCTGCAAAACTCACAGCATTACTCAGCCAACTGATGCTAATTTTCACAAGCTATTTCTCGGTCAAAAACCACAAAAGAAATTGATTTGGGGACTGCACAATAACATTGCTGGTTTCATTGAGGCTAGCGATGCCGGGTTGCCAGCTATAGCTGCTGGTGCGGAACCTGAAGTCCAGGCATTGCCAGAAAGCGTAACTAACCGCAAAAATCGAGGTAAATTGTCGCCCCCTCGCAAAATTGCACAAGTTGAAGGAGGAACAGACTCAGAATTAGAGGAGTTAGATGAATTTTCCGAGGCGGCTGAGGTTGAAGTTGAGGTTGATTCAGAAGAAGATTTTGACTTCGATGAACCCGCAGACTACTAAACACTAACTACTGAAAAGCTGGCTGTCAGCAAGTTGATAGGTAAGGCCGTCGTAGCAAAATTGAAGCTGGCGGCGGCCTTTTTTGGAAAGCTGATTCACTCCTAGACAAGGCAAACCGTCGTGCGAAGAACTGTCAGCCTTAAACAAAGGAGTTTTTTGCGGTTTATGGGGGTCGAGATAAGCTGCAAATACTTCTGTTGGCATTTGACTTGAATCATTAGGAATTAAGTAGCCAACATAAAGGCAGCCTTTTGTACCGCACAGAGTGGAATTATTGAAATCATAAAGGTTCAGCCGTCCTACCGAGCCATTAACTTGCCACACTCGCATTCTATTAATCGCTTCCGCCACAGCACTTTGCCCAGCGGCTACTTTGAGTTCTGGAAGGCTGCTGTGTTCCTTTACGATTAGGGTTAAAGTTTCTTTTGGAGTGACTCGCAAAGCTTGTTGCCAAGAAGCTGGTGCGGTTGTTGCTGAACTAGAATTCGTGCAAGCAACTGTCCCCAATAATAGCGACAGGGCGGTAAAAACTGTCAAACCAATGCGAAACCAGTAACCAAGTTGATTTAACCAAACCGGGGGGTTGACAATCTTTTGGGTGCCTGCTGTTTGTTGCTTAACTCTATTTTGTTTAACCATTTGTTACTCCACTCCTACAAAATACAAGAAAAAACAGGACACTAAAGCAGAAGAAAAAGACAATAAAAGAGAGATTGTTTTGCTGAACTAAGCTGTTGTATGTCTAAATCTTACAGTCAATTTTTATGACTTCCTTCGGGGAATACAAAACGACTCTACAATTTATATTCTGAACAGCTTAGAAGTCATATCTAATCAGTTGACATCGGAATTATTATCTCTCTCTTCTCTTTCTCTGTGTCCTCTGTGCCCTCTGTGGTTTAATCATTCCGATACCACCAATTTTGATATCAATGCCATAAAATTAATGGTTTCAGCAATTAAAAACGTCCTGGTTGTAGAGAAGGTTGTTAGACTTGTTAATAACTTGCTTTTCCACCTCCTCTTTCCCCTGGTTCAATGGGAGAGTGCAGCCGTGCCAAAACTAATTGCTAGTCCCAAACCGATTAGAATCATAAAAAGTTGCTGCTTTCGCTTGTAAAAAAGTCGAATTAAGAACCACATTCCCATCAAAAAAGAGCTAATGAACAGCGCAACCTTAATACTCCCACTAGCATTTAAAGTAATGCCGGAGCCGACCGAGTTGCTGATGCCATTGCTGTCACCAGAATTAGCTTGGCAATGGTCGCTGGTATTGTGGTTATAAAGCTCTCGAACTTTTTCCCCGTACTGTTTGAGAGAGTAGCCGCCTAAAATGTTGGAATAGCTGGCATCAATTTTACTGCCAAAACCCCCAAAGTGTTTTTGCGCTACTCGCTCAATTAAGCGATCGTCCTTGAACACCTGCCCAGTTTTAGGGTCAATTTCCTGTTGGCTGCTGACTAAGTTCTCAACTAGAGAATTTTGCAAGACTTTATCCTGAACAGCAGGAGGAAAATATTGGAAGAGTTCCTCTCTTGTAGGTTTTTGGCCTTTGTTGACGTTCAGGATAAAGTTAGCCGCCCCTGGAATTGAGCTGACAGCACGCTGCACGTCTTCCCGGTAACTCATCAACTGATAGCGACCGATCGCCCGCCCGCAGTTGCGAGATCCTTCAGTACAAACCATCTCGCCAATAGCTTCGTAATCGCCACTGGCTGCATTTTCCAAATTGGCGATTCCTTCGGAAAGCTTTGCTAACGCCTCCCCTAATGAAGCTACATCCACACCGTTAACGTAAGTTGCGGGGCGCGCGCACTCTCGCTTTGATTCAGGTACCGGCTGAGCTGGTAAAGCGTTTTTTTTAGCTTGATTTGAACTCAGCGGCTTTGAAGGTTTTGTTTCAGGTGCGACGCCTTTTGAACGCGAAATACTGTTAGAAGAACCGCCATCCAATCGACCGACAAACATAGGCGAATTAACGCTGTAACTGAGAAACGGAACCGGACCAATAATGTAAGGTGATTTGCCGCAGGGCAAACTAAACCTGAAGTACAGAGCCGTGTCAACAGTATCGCTGGTTTCTGACGGTTCCATTACTACTACTTTAAACACTTCCCCAAAAGGATGTCGGCCCGTCGGTTCCCAACCGGTCAAACAGCCAGAACCGCCTCGCACTTCCTGGTATTTGCCGCTAATCCACTGCTTGCCTTCTAGCGGCCCTGTGGCGCGGCGACCGACGTTTTCCATGTCGTCGAGTTCGATATAAGCGCAATCTTTCTCGCAGGCTACCGCAAATCCTTCTACATCAGAACCGGAAATTGTGTTATTGCGTTTGCTTTCGTACCGACTGTAAATCATGTCAATTCGCATGATTGTGCTGCCAATAGACGCAATAGGAACCGGAAAATTAGAAAGTGGGACTTGACTCAGCAGCGGAATATTGCTGATGAGTTCCTCTGACCACCCAGAGAACTGTTCTAAATTTACGCTATTAAGGTTGGGGATTTGGGCGATCTCAAACTCAGATAGATCAATTTGGTTAAGTTTTGCCTGCGCTAGTTGCGGTACTTGTTTTACAGCTTGACCAATTGGTAATTGGTTGATGTTAGGGTTCACTCCGGCTATTTGAGAAGATAAAGAAGCAATTGGAGGAACATCGCTCAATTGAAATTGGCCTAGATTCGGAACAATTTCAGCCAAGTGACCGACAGTTTGCTTACCAGCTAAGGGAAATGCTGACAAGCTGATATTTTCTAAATTGATATCCCCTAGTGCCAATTGTTCAATTGCTTGCAAAGACAGAATTTCAGGTTTTACATCGTTAATGTCCCCCAGCTTCAAGATGTTGTCAACAGAAGTGCCGGCTTGCCAGCTTCGACCGCCAGAACTTCCAGAACTAGCAACGGCGGGTAGGGAACTAAAGGTAATCTGGCTCCAATCTGGCTGCAAAACTCTAGATTGTTCTTTTTCCCAAATTTTAGTAGGTAAGGAACTAGCGCTAGCAATTGATGGAAAGCTTAAGAAAGTAATGCAGATGAAAGCAAAAATTAGGCAGAGTGTACTGGCAGCTATTAAGGCAGAGCCTATCTGGCTTGATTTTTTTAACGGCTTGGGACTGTTCATGGAAATCCTCTTGATGTTAACTAAAATCGCGAAAAAGAAAGCTGCTCTATTTTTTCTGAGTTGATGCGTCCAGGACTGCATTTCTTGATCTTCGCTTTTTTCTTTAATCAAGCTCCAGTTCCAACTGTGGATTCGACCGGACTGCTGAATCTGTCCAAGGAGTATCTGCTAAGTTGGACAAATCATAAACATTTTCTTGGTAAGCGTCGTCAAAATTACCTTGACGAACTTCCCTAGGTGATGAGTAACCGACAGTCAAATCGGGTTCCGATTCGTAACCGGAGTTGTTAGAGCCGGAATTAGGTTGGATCGATGAATTGTGCATGGTTTTTCTTAGTTTATGTGGTGAATAGTTTCAACTTAAATTGCATTTAGTTTTTGCAACTTCATCCCTGTGAGCGATTTCGTTCAGTAAAAATTACCCCCTCCATTTGGAGGGGGCAGTTCTATGGTGGAACTATGATAAATTTTGCGATCGCCCGCAGCGAAGAATTAGGATACCAAGGGAGAATAGGCTTGTACGCATTGAGGAGTGCGCTAGTATTTTATAGAAAATTGAGAGTGGGGTTGCTAGACTGGGGTCCAGATCCTGAAGAAGCCGAGAATCTTAATTACTTTGAAACATTAAGGACAGAAATATGAGTAAATAAATTCCCTCCGAGCCTCAATCCACAATAAATGATATAACCCACCACCAGCGTTTGATAAAGCTGGTAGAAGCTGAAGATGCAGCTAACGGAGAAGTTGGCTGCGGCCGGAAGTTAGGATAAGCTGATACGCATTTAAATTGGAATTTTTGAAGCCTAGACTCCTTGCACCCTGGCTTTCAGGCAAAAAATTTAAATGTTGAACAGCTTATCGACCTTCAGTTTATTTAAAAACCTGCGACATCAATATATCCGATGAAAAGTTAAGAAGCTTGTTAAGGAAATATTTAGGTCATTTGAGGAAGGTATTGCAACCGATTTACTGCAAGCGGGGGTGTCTCGTGAAGATATTGTCCTCGCCTTTCATCCACCGCGTTTGCGTCAGTTTACGGAATTTGCAACCGCGTAACGCGATCGCTTTTAGAGAAAGCATCGCATATCGCGCATCAAGAGCGATCGCGATCTAATTCGCCGCCAACAAGCCCGACATATTTAGCACTTTTTCTGACCTGATTTTTACCTGTTTACCAACTTTCATTCATTGTTGTACAGAGGGTTTTAATACAGTAACAATGCTCTTTTCTTTCTATAGCCAGTTACCGATAAGGATAAAGGAGGCCCATTTAGCGGGATGTATATTCTTGTTTTGATTAATCAGCGCCTTCTGTGCTTCCTTTAGGGCTTCTGCTTTGCTCATTTGCGAGCGCAAGTTATCGTAAAACTTAGCGACTAATTCTTGTGTAAAAGCATCGTCAACATACCAAAGAGAAGCCAAAGCACTTTTGACGCCTGCTTGCACCGTAATGCCAGCCATACCGAGTGTCGCACGGTCATCTCCTATACCCGTTTGACAAGCCGTGAGTGCGAGCAACTCCACTGGCTCTGTACCTTTACT